>DATDJA010000405.1:0-4437 GCA_036520795.1 Candidatus Limnocylindrales bacterium | reverse complement strand
CTTCGGCCACCCGGCACCGATCCCCGCCGGGCCCTCGCTGCTGGCGCTCGAGACGGGCGCCACGATCTACGTCAGCGCAGCCCGGCGGACTCGCGACGGTCGCTACCGCGCCCGCCTGATCCGGGTGCCGACGCCTGAGATCGGGACACGCCGCGAGCGTATGGTGACCCTGACGACGGCCATCGCGTCGGGCTTCGAGTCGATCCTCGCCGATGGCCCCGAGCAGTGGTGGGGCGCCTTCCACCCGATCTGGCCAGACCTGGACCAGACGGCGACGGCCGACCGTCGTGCGGCAGCCGACGGCCTCCCGGACGTGCCCGTCGACGCCTCCGCGAGCGATCGGTGACCGCCGTGGACAAAGTTAGGAACCCTACCGATCGACTTGGCCGAGCGGATCTGCAC
The DNA here is from genome assembly GCA_036520795.1 of Candidatus Limnocylindrales bacterium. Classification (GTDB taxonomy): domain Bacteria; phylum Chloroflexota; class Limnocylindria; order Limnocylindrales; family CSP1-4; genus CAIXZV01. Next base: position 4,035 of record DATDJA010000405.1, on the reverse strand, counting down.
ATTCACACGCTCGCGTCAGACGGGACGGCATCGGTCACCGAGATCCTGGACCGTGTCCAGCGCGACGACGTCCTCGATGTCATCGCGATCACCGATCACGAGCGGATCGACGCAGCGATGGCCGCCCGTCGGATCGCGCAGGATCGCGGGATGCGGTGCTCGGTGATCGTCGGCGAGGAGATCAGCACCCGCGGCGGCCACCTGCTCGGCCTGTTCCTCGAACGCCCGGTGCCGGCGCTTCGGAGCCTCCGCTGGTCCGTGGCGGCCGTCCATGAGCAGGGCGGCATCGCGATCCCTGCTCACCCCCTCGTCCCGTACCCGCTGTGCGCCCAGGGCTTCGTGCTCCGGCGGCTGCTGGACGACGGCGATGCGGCCGTCCGGCCCGACGCCCTCGAGACGTTCAACCCGACGGCGCTCGGCCGGTACTGGCACGAGAGGGTCGTGCGGTTCGCCGGGGACCACGGGCTGGCCCAGGTCGGCAACAGCGACGCTCACTCGGTCGAGGCGATCGGAACCGGCTGGACCACGTTCGAGGGATCGACCGCAGACGACGTCCGAGCGGCAATCGTGGGGGGCACGACCCGTCACCACGGCGCGTTCCACGGCACCACCGGCCAGCTCGGCACCTTCGGGCGCCAGCTGCGGAAGTACGGGCGCGACGCACGCGCCGAGGTCGGCGGCAGGGTCCGTAGGGATGGCACCGGTCGGGATCACGGCTATCCGGGCGGCCACCTGCGGCCGCCGCGATTCGAGCCAATGGACGGGGAGGCCGGCCGATGAAGATCGGGCTCGTCTCGCCCTACGTGTACCCGCTGCCGGGCGGGGTGACGCAGCACGTGCGGTATCTGTACGAGAATCTGCGCCTGCGCGGCCACGACGTCCGGATCCTGACTTCGTCGCATGGACTCCAGCGGACGTCCGAGGGCGATGTCATCCGCCTGGGCAAGGGCTTCTCGATGCCCACCAACGGCTCTGTCGGGACGATCACGGTCTCGCCGCGCTACGTGTCGCAGGTGCGCGAGCTGCTCGACCGCGAGCGGTTCGACGTCCTCCACTTCCACGAGCCCTTCGTGCCCTTCCTCTCGCTCGTCATCCTGCGCGAGTCGCAGAGCATCAACATCGGCACCTTCCATGCCTACGGCGGCTGGTCGCCGGCGTACGAGTTCGGCTCGCGAGCCATGAAGAGTTACGCGGACCGCCTCCATGGCCGGATCGCCGTGTCGGCGGCCGCCCGCCACTTCATCGACCGCTATTTCCCGGGCGACTACAAGGTGATCCCCAACGGCGTCGACATCGACCGCTACCGGCGGGCCGTTCCCGTTGCGCGCTGGCAGGACGGGACGGCGAACATCCTGTTCGTCGGACGGTTCGAGCCGCGCAAGGGGGTCCTGGACCTGCTCCAGGCGTATCGCATCCTGCGCAAGACCGGCTGCCAGTGTCGCCTGCTGCTCGTCGGCGGCGGACCGCAGGAACGCGAGGCCCGCCGCTACGTCGCGATCCGCCGCCTGCACGGCGTCGAGTTCCTGGGGCGGGTCTCCGACGACGAGAAGGCGCAGCTGTTCAGGACGGCCGACGTCTTCGTCGCGCCGGCCACTGGCCGGGAGTCGTTCGGGATCGTGCTGCTCGAGGCGATGGCGGCCGGGGCGCCGATCGTCGCCTCGGACATCCACGGCTACAAGGGCGTCGTGCGCCGGGACCGCGAGGCCCTGCTGGTGCCGCCGCGTGAGCCCAAGGCGATCGCAGGGTCCATCGCGCGCCTGCTCCGCGAGCCCGAGACGGCCGCGGCGATGTCCGCTGCGGGCGCCACCCGCGCCGAGGAATTCAGCTGGCCGCGGGTGACGGCCAAGGTCGAGGAGTACTACGGGTTCGCGATCCGCCGTCAGGCGGCGGCGACCGGGTCGCTGCCGGCGCACTTCACCGCGCCCGTGCCCCCGTCGCCGAGAGTGCCTGCCGCCGTCCCGTCGGCTGCCGGGCAACTCGACGGCTCGCCGGTCGAGGTTCCCTGACTCAGGCGGTCCCTGGCGCGCCTTCGGGGCCGCTCGTATCCCCCGCCGCTGGCTCGTCGCCCTCGACCAGGGCCATCCGCCACACCCAGGTGGAGTAGGCGACCACGGCACAGGCCACGGCGAGGAACACCAGCAGGATCGCGAACCGCGCGTCCGCGAACGAGATCGCCCCGCTGCGGTCGAGCGTGTTGACCGAGAACTGGAACGCGTACAGGTAGGTCGGCAGCAGGCCCTGGTAGGCGTTCACGAACGCGGACGGCAGGGGCAGCGCCGCGATGTTCGGGTAGAGGACCACGAACCAGGCGCCGGCGGCGAGCACGAAGCCGGCCGCGAACCGGCGCGAGTCGCGCGCCGTGACGACCTGGAGCGCGATCAGCCCGAGCGGGATGGCGATGATGAGGGCGATGAACTCGGGGACGATCCCGGGCACCGAGAACAGCGTGGCGTCCGACGGGAGCATTCGGGTCAGCGCGATGACCGCGCCGCCGACCACGGCCGCGATGGCGAGCGGCAGCAGATCCGCGGGACCGACCGGTCGCCCGTCGCCCCGTGGGCGGCTGAGGTTGAGCATCAGCCGGACGACCACGATCAGCACCACGACCGCCACCACGGCCAGCGCGGCCGCGGCCGGCGTGACCACGAGGTTGCCCGGGTCGCCGTGGCACGCCTGCGAGCCGGGGCTCACCGACTCGACGCCCGCGAGGTTGCACAGGATCGGCTTGCGGATCAGCCACAGGATGACCGGCGCGAACAGCGCGAACACGGCCGCGACCCTGGCCACGGTCCACGTTCGCCGCGACGGCCCGTGCCACAGCTCAGCGATGAAGTACCCGAGCGCCATGAACAGGAACGGCAGGCTCGTGTAGTAGTGATACTGGAACGCGGCCCGGTCGATGCGCGCCCAGGAGATCCACTGGCACAGGAAGCCGATGAGGATGAGTGCGAGGGCGAGGCTGCGACGCTTGAACGCCTGGTAGGCCACGAACACCATCGCGGGGATCCCGACCCACCACAGGATCACGTTGCCCGCGTCGTAGATCGAGGCGGCGGTCGAGTTGGCGAAGCTTCCCTGGTAGAACCAGACCGGCTTGAGGTTGAGCGGCCACGCCCACCACGGCGAGCTGGCGGCGTGCGGGGCGGTCAGGTTGTTGTGGTAGCGGTACATCTCGCCCGTGAGCTGGACCAGGGTCTGGCCGGTGTGCCCGGGCGGCCAGCCGGGCCACAGCTGATGGCCCTCGACCATGGCCCAGGGGATGTACGTGATCACGTAGACCACCACGGGGACGACGAGCAGCGACCCGATCATCCACACGATCGGCAGGCCCAGCCAGGACCCCAGGCGCAGCCATCCCTCGGCTGGTGGCGACGCTGGCGGCAGCAGGCTCCGGGGATCGTCGGGCTCGGGCGCACGGGCCATCGGCCCGAATCCGAGCCTGCCGGCCACGCCGAACGCGGCGTAGGCGAGGATCCCGAGGACGACGAAGGCGAAGGCAACCTCGAGCAGCGTGAACTGGACGGGACCGACCGTGTAGGTTTGGTCCGCCTTGCCGAGCAGGATCGCGCCCACGGCGATCAGGATGCCGACCCCCGCCGGGCCGGCGACCGCGAGCCACATCTCCTCGTCCGACCACGCGATGGGGTGGTAGACGGTCACCACCACGGTGGCCAGCGTGAGGGCGACCATGATCAGCGTGAAGATCAGGTTGCCGGACGCCTTGCTGTCCGGCGGCACCGCCAGCGCCATCCAGCCGAGGACGCCGGTGAGCCCGATCATCCCGAAGACGAGGATCAGGCGGCCGAGCGCCGAACGGACGAGGATCAGGATGCCCAGAGCGCCGATGGCATAGGCGGCCACCCACTTCGACGCGAGCGCGAGGCCGAGCAGGACCCCAATTACCGGCATCAGCGTCCAGAATGCCCACCGTGGTCGTCCGGGCTTGATCCACAGCCACGCGAACACGCAGTAGGCGGCCAGGATGAACGCGCCGGTATAGACGTCGTTCATCGCGATCCGGCTCTGGACGAAGAA
>DATDJA010000404.1:0-5288 GCA_036520795.1 Candidatus Limnocylindrales bacterium | reverse complement strand
GACAGGATGGTGCTGCCCTCCCAGTTGCCCGCGTCCGTCACCCCATAGGCCGCGGAGAACAGGCCGGCGTCCTCGCCCACGACGTCACGCACCTCGCCCGCGGACCAGACGAACGTGCCCCCCTCCTCGCCCTCGGTGTCGGCGTCCTGGCTGGCCGCGAACCCACCCTCGGCCGTCCTGAGCTCGCGGACGACGTAGTCGAGCACGCCCGTCATCGTCGCCAGCAGCGCCGGATCGCCGGTCAGGGCCCAGGCGTGCGCGTAGACGCGGGCGAGCTGCGCGTTGTCGTAGAGCATCTGCTCGAAGTGCGGGACCAGCCAGGCCGCGTCGGTCGCGTAGCGGTGGAAGCCGCCGCCGAGCTGGTCGTGGATCCCGCCGGCAGCCATCGCGGCGAGGCTCCGCAGCGCGACGTCGAGCGCCGCCTCCTCCCCGGTGACCGCGTGACGCCGGAGCAGGAACTCGATCGTCATCGGCTGCGGGAACTTGGGCGTCCGTCCCCAGCCGCCGTGGACGCGGTCGAACGAGGCGACGACGCCGGCCAGCGCGCTGTCCAGGACCTCGCTCGCCGGCAGCCCGGCGACCTCGGCGCCCGATCCCATCGACTGCGCTTCGACGAGCGCCTCGACCAGGCGCGCACCCGACCGCTCGACCTCCGCGCGCTGCGTCGCCCAGGCCTCGCGCACGCCCTCGAGCACCTGCCGGAACGACGGCATCCCGTGGCGCGGCGTGTCCGGGAAGTACGTGCCGCCGTAGAACGGCCGGCCGTCGGGCGTCAGGAACACGCTCATCGGCCAGCCACCAGAGCCCGTCATCGCCTGCACGGCGCCCATGTACAGCTGATCGAGATCGGGGCGCTCCTCGCGGTCCACCTTGATCGCGACGAAGCCCGCGTTGAGCACCGCGGCCGTCCCCTCGTCCTCGAACGACTCCCGCTCCATGACGTGGCACCAGTGGCAGGCGGCGTAGCCGATCGAGAGAAAGATCGGGCGGTCGAGCAACTTTGCGCGCGCCAGCGCGTCATCACTCCACGGCATCCAGTCGACGGGGTTGTGCGCATGCTGGAGCAGATAGGGACTGGTCTCGCCCGCGAGCTTGTTCGTGTGGCGGGGCGGCTCGTGGGGGTCGGCCATCCGCCGATGGTACGCGGCGATCCATGGGGCGGGACATTGCCGCGGGGCACCGGAAAGATCGAACGATTCGGTGCCAGGGAGCGCCAATGAACTATAGATGGTGCGCTGCGGGTAAGACGAGTAGGCTACGCTCCGGATCTGCCTGCCAACGCACGTTGCCGGGAGGGTGAATCGCTGAACCGTGTCGCGCGCGCGACGGGTGTCGCGCTCCTCGTGGCGATGCTCGCGGTTGCGGGAGCTGTGGCGCCCGTGGCCGCCGCTGCGCGCGTGCCGCGCGTCGTGCTCGTGGTCGGACCGGTCGGCAGCCTCACCCCGCTCTACCGCAGCCTGGCCAACGACGCCGCGGCGGAGGCGATCTCGGCCGGCGCCCAGGTCACCAAGGTCTACTCGCCCAACGCCACCTGGTCGGCCGTGAAGCACGCGCTCGACGGCGCGTCGATCGTCGTCTACCTCGGTCACGGCAACGGCTGGCCGAGCCCGTATCGCGACTCGCTGTTCCCGCCCACCCAGAACGGCTTCGGCCTGAACCCGGTCGCGGGTGGTGACGATTCGTCCCACCAGTACTTCGGCGAGGCATCGGTCGACAACATCAAGCTGGCCCCCAACGCCGTCGTGGTCCTGTCGCACCTGTGCTACGCGAGCGGCAACAGCGAACCAGGGATCCCCGAGGGCTCGCAGGCCAGCGCGATCCAGCGGGTCGACAACTACGCCGCCGGGTTCATCCGCGCCGGGGCACAGGCCGTCGTCGCCGAGGCGCACCTCGGACCGGCCTATTACGTCCGGTCGCTGCTCCGCAGCCAGCAGTCGATCGAGCAGATCTGGCGGTCGTCGCCCAACGCCCGCGGCAACACCATGACCTTCGCCAGCCGGCGCTCGAACGGGTTCGCCGAGCGCCTCGATCCCGACCGGGCGAGTGGTGGCTACCACCGCTCGCTGGTGTCGCGCGGCGTGAACTCGGCCGAGCTGCGGTCGGGCGCCACCGGGACGTCGTCGACGGCGACGTCCTCGGTCCTGCAGCCGCCGGTGACCCCGTCCCTGGTCTCGCTGGGGCTCACGTTCGGCCAGGTCAATACCCGCAACCTCCCGATCGTCGCCGCACGGACCGAGCTGGTCGTGCCCGTCGCCGCGAAGGGGGCGAAACGGATGCCCGAAGGCACGCAGGTCGGGGTCCGCTGGGATCCGATCCTGCTCGACGCGCGCCCGACGGCGCCCGTGGCCACGACCCCGTCGCCAGCCCCGGGGACCTCGCCGGCGCCCCTCAACGCGCCCGAGGTGGACCTCGTCGTCGCCGAGCAGCTGGGCTCGGTCGTGACGCTCGCGCCAGCGGAACGAACGGGACGCGGCCTCAACGTCGGCGTCACCTATCCGAGCGCACCCGGGCTGTACCGCCTCGTCGTGACGCTCCACAATTCGACCGGCGTCGCCTACGACGCCCCGACCCAGTCGAAGCTCACGTCCGCGCTCGTCCGCGTCGGCGGCCTGTACTCCGCGGCGTTCGGCGCCCCGTCGTCGCTCGCCATGGCGGCCGGCTCGACGTCGACGGTCGGCGTCCGGGTGGTCAACGCGGGCTCCCAGGGCTGGGACGTCGAGTCCAGCACGCCGCCGAGCGAGCCGGACTCGCTGCTGATCTGGCTGCGCACCCAGCGCACGGCCGCACGGGTCGTCGGGACGTGGGTGTCGGCGCAGGGCATGCAGGTTCCCGGCCCCGTGTCCACGGCGCTGGATCCCAAGGCGGCCGAGCCGGGCGGGTCGGCGGCCGTCGGCCTCGCCGTCGTCGCGCCGGCGCAGGCGGGCGACTACCTCCTGCTGCTCGACGTCGTCTCGCCGACCCACGGCACCCTCTCGACGCTTGGCAGCACGCCGGCACTGATCCGCGTCTCGGTGACCGGGCAGGCACCCGCCGCCTCCCCGAGCCCCGCGCCCTAGGACTCCGCCGGGCGCCGTCGGACGCCCGATCCGGGCCGGGATGATTGAATGGGCGCCATGAGCACCGACCGCAGGCCGGTTGGCCCGGGGCGCGCGGACCAGGCCTCCGACCCGCTGCGAATCCTCCTGGTCGCGCCGCCGATGCTGCCGGTGCCGCCGCCGACGTACGCGGGCACCGAGCGCGTGGTCGCCGCGCTGGGCGACGAGCTCCACCGCCGCGGCCACCACGTCGCGCTCGTGGCGCCCGGCGACTCCAGGGTCCCCTACGAGCACATCCGGACCATCGACGAGAGCCTGTGGTCGTCGGGCTACGCGGGCCGGCTCGAGGGGTTCCTGCAGCACACGATCGAGATCGCCTGGCGGGCGGCGGACCGCTTCGACATCGTCCACGCCCACATGGAGCACGACAGCTTCGTGTTCGCCGAGCACTGCGCGACGCCCGTGATCACGACCCTGCACGGCCGCCTGGACACCGAGGGCATGCCCGAGCTGCTGGCGGCGCACCCGAACGTGCCCCTGGTCGCGATCAGCGAGAGCCAGCGACGGTTCTTCCCCGACCAGCGCTGGGTGTCGACGATCTACCACGGCCTGCCGCTGGGCGACATGCCGTTCGAGGATCAAGCGGGCGACTACCTGCTGTTCGTCGGGCGCATCACCCCCGAGAAGGGGATCGAGGACGCGATCGCGCTCAGCCGGGCAACCGGCATCCGCCTCAAGGTGGCGGCCAAGGTCCACCTGGAGTCAGAGCACCGGCACTTCCGCGAGGTGGTGCAGCCGGCGATCGACGACGACGTGATCGACTTCCTGGGCGAGCTCGGCCCCGAGGAGCGCGATCCGCTCTACGCGCGGGCGCTGGCGACGGTGATGCTGGGTGCCTGGCCTGAGCCGTTCGGGCTGGTGGCGATCGAGTCGATGGCGACCGGGACGCCGGTGATCGCTCGGCGGGCCGGGGCGCTCGTCGAGACCGTGATCCACGGTGAGAGCGGGTTCATCGTGGACGACGTGGCCGAGGCGGCGCTCGCGGTCGGCCGCGTGCCCGAACTCGACCGGCGGGCGATCCGCGACAGCGCGCTGGCCCGGTTCTCGCCCGCGCGCATGGCCGACGAGTACGAGGTCGCCTACCGGCGCGTGCTCGCGGAGTCTGGAGCGCTGCGGGCGCCGGCCGCGCATGCCTGACCCGGCACCGCGCCGGGCGAATCGCGCGCGGACCGGCGGGCGGTCGAGCGCGCCCGTCGGGCCACACCATCCGGCCGACGATCTGGGCCCTGTTCACGACCCGGGACCCGACGCCGCCCGCGCGCGTCTCGCCTCCGAGGGCGTCGAGGCGGCGGCCACCGAGCCGCTCGATGTCGGTGCCGGGCACAAGGTGCGCATCGGCACGGCGTCCTGGACCGACCCCACGATGACGGCCGCCGGCGTGTTCTATCCCACCGACGCCGACACCGCCGAGGAACGCCTCGCCTACTACGCGTCGCGGTTCCCGGTCGTGGAGGTCGACGCGACCTACTACGCGCTCCCGTCGCGCCGGCTGTCCGAGCTATGGGTCGAGCGGACACCGCCCGACTTCGTGTTCGACATCAAGGCCCATGCCCTGCTCACGGGGCAACCGACGGAGACGAAGCGGCTGCCGAAGGGGCTCCGCGAGGCGCTCCCGGCCACGCTGGCCGAGAAGCCGCGGCTCTATGCAAAGGACCTCCCGGGCGAGCTGCTGGCCGAGGTCTGGCGCCTGTTCGCCGAAGGCCTCGAGCCGCTCGCCGAGAGCGGCCAGCTGGGCGCCGTGTTCCTCCAGTACCCCAAGTGGTTCTTCACCTCGTCGGAGAACCGCGACGCGATCCGGGCGGCCAAGGAAGCGCTGGTGCCGCACGGGCTCAACGTCGCCGTCGAGTTCCGCAACGGATCGTGGTTCAACGAGAAGAACGTCGAGCGGACGCTGCGCTTCCTCGAGGAGGAGGTCATCGCGCTCGTGATGGTCGACGGTCCGCAGGGCTTCAAGTCGTCGGTGCCCCCGGTCGTCGCGACGACGTCGCCAGACCTCGCGGTCGTCCGCTTCCACGGGCGCCGGACCGCGACCTGGGAAGCGATGGGCGGGCTGCCGACCGTCGAGCGGTTCCGCTACCTGTACGAGCCGGACGAGCTGCGCGAGTGGGTGCCGCGGGTGATGGAGGCCGCCGGCCAGGCCCGCGACACGCACGTGCTCATGAACAACTGCTACGCGAACTACGGCTCGACGAA
>DATDJA010000403.1:0-2238 GCA_036520795.1 Candidatus Limnocylindrales bacterium | reverse complement strand
CGTCCCGCGCCACATCGTGACGTCCTCGTCGAGGAACGCGGCCAGGATCGACACCGGGTGGAGGCGCAGGTGACGACCCATGGCCGGGTGACCGACCCCGGACCGGAGCAACACGACGGGCGTGCGCAACGTGCCGGCCGCGACCACGACCGCCGGCGCCCGGACGATGAGCCGCCGCGGTCGTCCGTCGAGCACAACGCTCGCATCGACGCCCGTCGCGGTCCCGTCCTCGACGATGACCCGTTCGACCGGGGCGTCCGGGACGATCCGTGCTCCATGCCGCCACGCTTCGGCGAGGTGGGCCCGCAGCCCGGACTGCTTGGCGCCGCGCCGGCAGCCGAAGGCGCACCGGCCGCAGTCCCCGCAGTCGACGCCGTTGCGACGCGTCTCCCCGACCTCGTGCCCCAGCACGGTCGCGCCGCGGATGATCAGCTGGTCCTTGGGCGGCACGTTCGGCGGTTCCCGGACGCCGAGCTCGCGCTCGATGGCCTCGATGTCGGCGTCCACCCCCGGCCCGTCGAACCCGGCGACGCCGTGGCGCGTCGCCCAGCCGTGGCGGACTGCCTCGGGAGGCGCGACACAGGTCAGCCAGTTGACGAGCGTCCCGCCGCCCACCGCCCCGCCGACGAGCGTGAGGATTGAGGCGTCCCAGGAGACGTTGAGCCCGTGGTTGAGGTACAGCCGATCGAAGGCGGCCAGCTCGTCCTGGGGCATGTCCTGCTCCGGGACGAACGGCCCCGCCTCCAGCACGACCACCGAGCGGCCGGCGCGAGCGAGGTCCGCCGCGACCACGCCGCCGCCGGCGCCCGACCCCACGACCACGACGTCCGCCTCGAGCACGATCGGGTCATCGCCGCGAATGGTTGTCGCGAGCGGCGCGAGGTCGTGGGGCTGGATCGGGGTCGGATCGGTCGTGACCGGCTCCGGACGGTGCTCGTAGCCGGTCGCCGCCAGCCGCGGGTTCTCGCCGTCCACGCCCGGGTCCGCGTAGGCGAAGAACGTCAGCAGGCGCTTGAGGCCGTGGTAGGCGGACCGCCGCTGGGCGATGCGCGAGGTCGCCCACGCCAGCAGGTACCGCTCGCGACCGGCGAGGTCGAGGCTCCGGAAGCGCACGGCGCGCCCCGTCAGCAGCAGGTTCGCGAGGCGCGAGTCGAACGCTCGCATCACGAGCCGCAGCTGGAGCACCTGGTCCGGGTCCGCGGCGAGGTTCAGCGCGTCGGCGGCGAGCCTCGCCCGCCGCGGGGCGTCCCCCGCGACGAACGTGTCTGCGATGGCCGTGAGCGTGTCGAGCTCGCGCCGCGACCAGCCCTTCGGGTCCGGAGTGGGTGGCCCCAGTGGACGCTGCAGCGGCTCGGGGCTGGACATCTCCGCCTGATGGTAGGCGCTGGGCAGGAGCGCCGTCGGTCTCCCGGCCTCAGGCCGGGCGCTCGAAGCCCTGCGCGGGCCACGGCTCGCAGCGCAGCGGCCGGTCCTCGCGATAGCCGAGGGCGTAGTCGGCCTGGATGAGGGTGTGGAGCTGGCTGGTCCCCTCGTAGATGACCGCCGCCTTCGAGTTGCGCAGGTACCGCTCGACCGGGAACTCGTTCGAGTAGCCGTTGGCGCCGTGGACCTGGATCGCGTCGAGGGCCGACTGGACGGCGTGCTCGGTGGCATGCCACTTGGCGAGGCTCGTCTCACGGGTGTTGCGCAGCCCCTGGTTCTTGAGCCAGCCGGCCCGCCAGACGAGGAGCCGGCCCATCTCGGTCCCGGCGGCCATCTTGGCGATGAGCTGCTTGACCAGCTGGTGCTCGCCGATCTCCTGCCCGAACGTGTGCCGCTCGTGGGCGTAGCGGACCGACGCATCCAGGCACGCCTGGGCGAGGCCGACCGCGCCGGCGGCGACTGTGAACCGGCCCTGGTCGATGGCGCTCATCGCAATGAGGAAGCCCTCGCCCTCCTCGCCGATCCGGTTCTCGACCGGGACCGGGACGTCATCGAGGTTGATCAGCCCGGTGTTGCCGGCCCGGATGCCGAGCTTGCCGTGGAGGGTGCCGGTGGACAGGCCGGCCATCCCGCGCTCGAGCAGGAAGGCGGTCACACCCTTGTGCTTCTTCGAGCGGTCGACGGACGCGAAGACGAGGAAGTGGTCGGCCAGGTCGGCCAGCGAGATCCAGATTTTCTGGCCGTTGAGCCGGTAGGCACCGCCGTCGCGCCGGGCGGTGGTGGCCAGGTTGCCGGCATCGGTACCGACGCCGGGCT
>DATDJA010000402.1:0-2378 GCA_036520795.1 Candidatus Limnocylindrales bacterium | reverse complement strand
GACGCGTTCTTCCCGTTCGCCGACGGGCCGCAGCTCCGGCTGGATGCGGGCGTGAGCGCGATCGTCCTGCCGGGCGGCTCGATGCGCGACGCCGAGGACCTGGCCGCGGTCGACGCGGCCGGGGCCGCGATGCTCGTGACGGGAACCAGGCACTTCCGCCATTGACCGGCGCCGCGGGGCAGGACCGCCCTTGACCGACGCCCGGTGGCTGGGACAATCGCCACCATGACCGCATCCGCCAGCCAGACCGTCGAGATCACCGCAGCCGATCTTCCGCTGCCCGACCTGCTGCGCGTCGCGCACGGGGCGAGGGTGGCGCTCGGGCCGGACGCCGTCGAGCGGATCCGGGCGTCGCGCGCCGTCGTCGATGCGCTGGTCGACGGCCCGACCCTGATCTACGGCCTCAACACGGGCCTGGGTCACATGCGCGACCAGCAGGTCCCGCGCGACACGCTGCGCCAGTACCAGGAGCTGATCGTCGCGGCGCACGAGGGCGCGATCGGCGATCCGCTGCCCACGTCCGTCGTGCGGGCGGCGATGGCGGTCCGCCTCAATGGCATCGCCCGGGGTGGTTCGGGGGCGAGCCCGGCGGTCGCCGAGGGCCTCCTGGCGCTGCTCAACGCGGGTATCCACCCGATCGTCGCGACAACGGGCTCGGTGGGCGCCTCGGACCTGGCGCACATGGCGGCGATCGCCCAGGTCGTGATCGGGACGGGCCGGGCCGAGTATCGAGGCGAGGTCCTGGCGGGTGCCGAGGCCCTGCGTCGCGCCGGGCTCGAGCCGGTCGTGCTGGAGCCCAAGGACGGCCTTGCCCTGATCTCCGCCAACGGCGTCTCGATCGCCCAGGCCGCGCTCGCCGTCGAGCACGCCCGGCTCATCGCGCGGGTCGCCGACCTGACCCTCGCGACATCGATCGAGGTCACCTCGGGCAACCCGTCGGTCCTGGACCCGGCCGTGCTCGCCGCCAAGTCCGTCCCGGGCCAGGCGGCCGCCGGAGCCGACATCCGCGCGTTCCTCGGCGGGAGCGAGCTGTTCACCCCGGGCGTCCCGGCCTCGGTCCAGGATCCGCTCTCGTTCCGCGTCGGGCCGCAGGTCCATGGGGCGTTTCGCGAGTTCATCGACATCCTCGACAACGCCGTCTCGGTCGAGCTCAACGCGATGGACGACAACCCGCTCGTCGACGTCGCTTCGGGCCGGATGCTCAGCAACGGCAACTTCCACCCGATGGCCCTGGCGCTCGCGCTCGACGCCCTGCGGCCGGCGATCGCCCACGTTGGCCAGCTCTCGGACCGCCGGATGAACCACCTGTGGGCGACGGTCGCCCAGCTGTTCATGTCCGAGTCGATCGTCCAGCTGATCGAGCAGGGTGGGGGACTCCTGCGCTACACGGCCGCCGTGCGCAACGCCGAGCTCCGCCTGGCCGCGCAGCCGGCAACGCTCGACATCGGGCCGCTCGACCTCGGCGTCGAGGACCACGCGACGAACGCGCCGCTCACCGCGCAGCGGACCGCGGAAGCTCTCGAGATCCTCGAGGACGTGCTCGCGATCGAGCTGCTGACGACGTCGACGATCGCCCGGGTGATGCCCACCGGCCGGGCCGTCCCCGCCCCCATCGCCGCCGCGTTCGCCGCCATCGAACGAGTGCGGGCACCGCTGGGCAACCGGCCTCCGGGGGCTGCCGTCCACGCCGCGGTCAGGGGCATCCTGTGCGGCGAGCTGCTCGACACCGCACTGGCGGAGGTCGCCTCGGAGCCATGACCACCGGCGGATCGGCCGGCTCCGCGGGCCGGCCGTCGGCGATCGTCGGGGTCGCCGTCCTCGCGTCGTTCACCGCCAACCTCGACCTCTCGATCGTCAACCTCGCCCTGCCGGTGATCGGCGAGGCATTCGGCGTCGGCCAGTCGACCCTCGCCTGGACGGTCAGCGCCTATGTCCTCCCGTTCGCCGTCTCGATCCTTGCCGTCGGGCGGCTCGGTGACCGGTACGGGCATCGCAGGCTGCTCACGGCAGGTGGCCTTGTCTTTGCGGCGGGGGCGGTGGCGAGCGCGCTCGCACCGTCCTACGGCGTGCTCCTCGCCGGACGCGTCGCGCAGGGTATCGGTGGCGCTGCGCTGCTGACGATCGGCCTCGCTGCGATCGCCGCGACGTTCCAGGGTCCGGCGCGCGGCCGGGCCCTCGGGCTGTACTTCGCGGCCGGCGCGATCGCGGCCGTGATCGGACCCCTCGTCGGCGGGCTGCTCGCGAGCCTGGTGGGCTGGCAGGGCATCTTCTGGGCCCAGGTGCCGCTCGCCCTGCTGGTCGCGTCGACGGCGTGGACCTCGATGCCTCGTGTGGCCGCCGGACGCCACCGCCCGCTCGACACCATCAACCTCGTCCTC
>DATDJA010000401.1:0-3339 GCA_036520795.1 Candidatus Limnocylindrales bacterium | reverse complement strand
GCCCGTTCGGAGTCCTCGCGATGCGTGCGGCGCACAGCGACGACACCATCGACACGAATCCATGCGTGCGGCGCACAGCGCCGCCGCGCCGCGGCGAGACCCGCCGGTGACCTACGTAGCCGGGGCGGGCGACCTCGTCACGAACGCGCGGACCCGCGCCCACGCCCGACGGCGCTCATCGGGCGTCGTGAGCGGGATCACCGCGAGCAGCATCGACAGCGACCCGTACCACAGCGCCGGCAGCGCGAGCATCGCCCCGACCGGCACGGTCCAGCGTTGGTTGCGCGGCGCGCCCCAAATGATCAGCAGCACCCCGATCGGGCCACGGATCACCAGTGGGATCGGGATCGCCGCCCACGTGCCGCCCTTGCCCTGGTTCTCGATGAGCAGCTCCACCCACGCCCGCCACTGGCCGGGCATCACCAGGTAGGACACGAGCAACACGAGACCGGTCGCCCCCAGCGCGACGAACAGCGACCGCCACTCCCGCCGCAGGACAAACCACAGGAGAGCGACGCCCGGCGTGATCTTGGTCAGGATCACGAACGCCCAGGTCCACGGCCGCCGGAACCCGGCCACGATCGCGACGGCCAGCAGCAGCGTGATGTTGCCGCCCGCGATCTCCATCGCCCCGACCGCCAGCCCGAGCAGGAACAGGTCCGGCCCGGTGAGCCAGTACGCAGCCGCGATGAGGAGAGCCGTCCAGGCGGCCACGAACACCGGCCACGGCAGCAGGTTGAGCGGGTAGACGAGCTGCGCGAACGCCGGCGAATACGGGTAGGCGCCGATCGTGTTCCAGTCGCTGCGGCCCGTGTACAGGTCGCCGAGGTTGAGCCCGTAGTACGACCGCGCGTCCTGCGCCGTGACGACCTGGCCCGAGAACGGGTCGCTGACGTCGATGGCGGGGTTGGACAGGAGGACGACGACGACCCACATCGCCACGGCCACGACCAGGCCGAGCAGGTGGCGGCGGTTATGGATGTCGAACGGGGCGCGCTGCACGGGCGCCATTGTCGAGGATGGCCCGGAGGCCCGGCCACGGAGCGGGCGACAAACCCCCTCAGAATCCCAACGACCGACGGGACTTGGGCGGTCCGTCGGTCGTCGAGTCGCGTTCGCAGCGCGGGAACAAATAAGGCCAAGGCAGAAATACACCTGCCAAAAGAAAGGATCGCCTACGCGTCAAGATCTCCGCAGCCCACCGGACCGCCCCGTACCATGCCCGACTATGAAGATCGGGATGATTCTTCCGATGAATGATTCTGACGGCGAGGGCGCGTCGGCCTGGCCCAGGGTCGCCCAGCTGGCCCGATTCGCCGAGGACGGCGGCATCGACAGCCTGTGGGTCTACGACCACCTGATCTTCCGCTTCCCCGACGAGCCCGAGGAAGGGATCCTCGAGGCCTGGACCCTGCTCACGGCCGTCGCCGCGGTCACGGAGCGCGCGCAGCTCGGGACGATCGTGCTCGGCACGGCCTTCCGGCCGGCCGCGTTGCTGGCCAAGATGGCGGCGACCCTCGACGAGGTCTCGGGCGGACGCCTGATCCTCGGCCTCGGGACGGGCTGGCACGAGCCCGAGTACACGGCCTTCGGCTACCCCTTCGACCATCGCGCCGGCCGGTTCGAGGAGGCCCTCTCGATCATCGTCCCGCTCGTCCACGGCGAACGGGTCACGGTCCACGGCCGCTGGCACGACGTCGACGACGCCGTCCTGATCCCACCGCCGCCCCGGCCCTCCCGCTATCCGGGCCGGATGCCGATCCTCATCGCCGCCAAGGGCGAACGCGTCCTGCGGCTCACCGCGAAGCACGCGGAGGCGTGGAACACCGCCTGGTTCGGCCTCCCCAACGAGCGGTTCGCGCAGCGCCACGCCGACCTCCTCGCCGCGTGCGAGGCGGAGGCCCGCGACCCAGCGACCCTCGAGGTGACCGTCGGCCTGACGCTCGACTCCAGCGGACCATCGACCCGGCCGGGCGCCCCGGAGGCGCTGCCACCGGACGTCGACGAGGTCGCGCGGGCGTTCGACGCGTGGCGGGACCTCGGCGTCGGGCACGTCCAGGTGGATCTGCGGCCGATCGAGGAGCGCACCATCGACATCCTGCTGGCGGCCCGCTCCAGGCACCTCGGGGGCTGACGATGACCGGGCAACGCAGCGAGAGCAAGTGGACCCAGGAGCAGCTCGACGAGCTCCCCGAGCACGTCGCGCTCAACCGCGCCTCCTGGGACTCGGCCGCGCCCGAGTACGT
Source organism: Candidatus Limnocylindrales bacterium (assembly GCA_036520795.1). GTDB lineage: Bacteria > Chloroflexota > Limnocylindria > Limnocylindrales > CSP1-4 > CAIXZV01. Next base: position 1,093 of record DATDJA010000401.1, on the reverse strand, counting down.
CGGCAACGGCGAGCGGAGCTGGGCCCTCGCGCCGGGAGATGAGAAGTGGGGCATCTTCGACGTCCCCGAGGCCCAGCTGCACCTGCTGCCCGACGATCTCGAGGGCCTCGACGCCATCGAGCTCGGCTGCGGGACCGGGTACGTCTCGGCCTGGCTGGCCCGGCGGGGCGCACGCCCGGTCGGCATCGACAACTCGCCCAGGCAGCTCGAGACGGCGACCCGGCTGCAGCGTGAGCACGGCCTCGACTTCCCGCTCCTGCTGGGCAACGCCGAGCGCGTCCCCTACCCCGACGCGTCGTTCGACTACGCCATCAGCGAGTACGGCGCCGCGCTGTGGGCGGATCCCTACGCCTGGATCCCCGAGGCGGCGCGCCTCCTCCGGCCAGGCGGCCGCCTGATGCTCCTCACCAATCACGTGCTCGCCTACCTCGCCGTCCACGACCTCGAGGCGGACGGCCCGGCCGACGAGCGGCTCAGGCGCCCGATGTTCGGCATGCACCGCATGGTCTGGCCCGACGAACCCGAGTCGGTCGAGTTCCACCTCGCCCATGGCGACTGGATCCGGCTGCTGGGCGCGAACGGGTTCGAGGTCGAGGACCTCGTGGAAATCCAGGCGCCGGAGGGCGCGACGACGACCTACCCGTGGATGAGCGCGGAGTGGGCCCGCCAGTGGCCCTGCGAGGAGGCCTGGAAGGCGCGCAAGCGCGCGTAGGCCATCCGGCCCTTGCCTACGTGTGGCCGGTCACGAAACGATGGATGATGGTTCGCGCCGTCGGCGCGATGGCGTGGAGGAGGGTGCCCAACACATGTCGTCCGAAGCCGAGCCCGAGTCGGCCGCCGATCCCATCGCCGAACCCGCCGTCGACCCGACGGCGCCGGAGATCGACGACGAGCCCGTCGAGGCCGACGATCGGCCGCCCGTCACCGAGCGCCCGGTCGTCCTGAGCGTCCGTGACCTCCACAAGCGCTACGGCGCGCTCGAGGCTGTCCGCGGCGTCAGCTTCGAGATCCACGAGGGCGAGACCTACGGCCTGCTGGGGCCCAACGGCGCCGGCAAGACGACGACGATCTCGATGGTCTGCGGGCTGCTCAC
>DATDJA010000400.1:0-3022 GCA_036520795.1 Candidatus Limnocylindrales bacterium | reverse complement strand
CCTGCCGCGCCTGCTTGGCTACAACGGGACGACCGCGAAGCCCGCCGCCCAGACGGTGCTGGTCACCGCTCGCGACGACCCGCTGCTCGCCCAGTGGCAGTACGGCCTCGGGCGCTCGATCGCCTGGACGTCGGACTCGACCGGGCACTGGGCGAGCAACTGGATCCCGTGGCAGGGCTTCTCGAAGTTCTTCAGCCAGCTCGTGGGCTGGACGTTTCCGGGCGAGGAGAGCGGGGGCATCGAGGCCTCGTTCGTCGACCGCGGTGGCCGGACCTACCTGCGGGTCGAGAGCCAGAACAGCGACGGGTCGGGGCGCGACTTCTACCGGACCAGCGTGGCGATGGTCGGTCCGGACCTCGAGCCCGCGACGGTCGACCTCAACCAGGTCGCATCGGGCGTCTACGAGGCGCCGATCGAGAACCTCGCCAGCGGCGCCTATGCCGTCCGGGTGACCCAGACGCGGGCCGGCGAGGCTCCACTGGGGCGGACGCTCGGGATGGTGGCTCCGACCGCGGCCGAGTACCGGCTGCTGGGCGCGAACGAGCCGCTCCTCGCGGCGATCCGGGCCGCGACCGGCGGGCGGGAGGTCGAGACGCCGGCCGAGGCGTGGGTCCACGACCTCCAGACGACCAGCCGGTTCACCGACCTGTGGCCGTGGCTGCTCGTCCTGGCGCTGCTCCTGTGGCCGCTGGACATCGCGCTGCGGCGCGTGTCGCTCGGGCGGCGGGAGCTGGCCGACGGCCGGCGCTGGGTCACGGACCGGGTGCGCGGGCGGCGCGTCGCGCCCCGGACCCAGCCGGTCGAAGGGCTGTTCGCCGCACGTGACCGGGCCGGCGCGTCTGGCGCGCGGTCGGCGATCGTCCGGGAGTCGGCGGATCGTGCGTCGGGAGCGACCTCCACCCCGGTCGCGAGCGCGTCCGCCGTCTCACCTCCCGCGCCAACCCCCCCTCCGTCGGCCCCAACCGTCCCGCCGGCCCCTCCCGTCGCGGCAGTCCCGGCGCCGGCTCCAGCGGTGGCTGCCCCGACCCCGGCGACGCCCCCGGCCGGGGCGACGCCCGCGGCCGGTGCGCCGCCCGCGGGTCCGGAGGACACCTTGGCCAAGCTTCGAGAAGCCAAGCGACGTCGCCAGGGCTAGCGCATCGCGTACCTCGAACCGGGGGGTGACGCGGCCGCCGTCAACCTGTCACGATCGCGTCGCCCGGACGAGGGACGCCCGCTGGTGGAGGGAGACATGTCGGACGCGCCCATTCGCTCGCGCCGCGCGGTGCTCGGCGCAGCCCTCGGTGGCGCCGCCGCCGTGGCCGCCCACTCGCTGGCCCGCCCGCTCCCAGCCGCGGCCGTCACGGGCGATCCGGCCCTCATCGGCACGGCGAACAGCGGCGACGCCGCGACGAGCTTCGAGAACACCGACGACGGCGAGACCTCCCTCGCGGGCCTGCACGGCGCCGCGGGCACGGGGGTCGACGCGTCGAGCGTCGCCGGCACCGGGCTCAACGCCACCAGCGCGACCGGGCCCGCCATCATGGCGATCTCGACCGACGCCACGCCGTCGGACGGGACGGTCGACCCCTCGCACCGCAACGGCATCTTCGCGGCCGTCGGCGACATCACGGACGCCCCGACCGTCACCGACGAGGCCGGCGTCTTCGGCTACGCGGACGTCTCGGTCGGTTCGGCCGGGGTCGCCGGGCAGTCGTTCCAGGGCAGCGGCGTCATCGGCCTCGGCGACACCGGCGTGACCGGGCTCGGCGCGACGCAGGGAATCCTCGCCATCGGCTCGTGGGGGATCTACGCGACCGGGGCCGTGGGGATCGTTGGTGACGTCGACTCGACGGGCGTGGGCGTCTATGGCTTTGCCGGTGCGAGCGACATTCCCAACCCGCCGACGGGGATCGGGGTGTACGCGAGGGCCGGGACGAACAGCCAGCTCGCCCTGCGCGTCCAGGGTCGGGCGAAGTTCAGCCGCAGCGGCCGCGTCTCGATGCGCGGCGCGACCAAGACGGTGCACGTGTCCGGGATCAGCAGGACCGGCACGCTGGTCGTCGCCACGTTGCAGACCAACGTCTCGGGGCTGCATGTGACATCGGTCGTCCCGGCGACCAACGCGTTCAAGATCCACCTCTCCCGGTCGCCCGGCAAGTCCGTGAGCGTCGGGTGGATCGCCTTCGAGAAGCCGTAGGTGCCGCGATGAGCTTGCCGACGCGCGTCACGCGCGAGAAGTGGACCGGACGCCGGACCGCCGGCGCCGCCGACGACATGGCCTGGGAGCGCCACGTGGAGAGCGTGCATTCGCAGCTCGCGCGGTTCGCCATCCACCGGCCGAGGGTGGCGGCAACCGGGGCCGAGTGGGATCGCCACGTGAAGGCGACCAAGGCGCGCATCGCAGTCGCGAGGCGCCGGCGCTGATCGGCGGCGCACCGCCCGAACCGGTGCTAGCCTCGCGGCGATGCCACCGTCACCGCTCGGGCGCGAACGCCCCCGCGCCGCCCCGCACGGGATCGCCGGCGCGCTGGCCGGCGCGGTCTTCACCATCCTGGTGGCCGCCTGCGGTTCGCTCAACATCACCCCGGCACCGGCGACGCCGACGGACTTCCCGGGCCTCGCGGGACGCTTCAACGCGGCCGACGTCATCGTGCGTGACTGGGTCTCCGGGGACGCCGGCTGCACCAACCCGGACCTGATCCCAGCCTCCATCAGCTTCATGGCCAGCGGGGTCGACCAGGCCGAGCCCGTGAAGATCTACCTCTACATCTTCCGCAACCGGGCCGCCTTCGATCGCCACCGGGACGAGGTCGGGCCATGCGCGCTCGACTTCGTGACCGACCCGGACACGTACGAGGAGGTCCAGGAGTCGCCGTACATCGTCGCGAGCCAGGGGCCTTGGGCACCCGGCTTCGAGGCCGCGGTCCGCGCGGTGCTCGCGAAGGCGGCCGGCACCGGAGGCTGACCGCCGCGGGACGCGTTTGTTGCGCTCCTGCAAGGCACGAGGCTCCCGCGCTGTCGCCGGATCTGCCGGCGACGG
>DATDJA010000399.1:0-10193 GCA_036520795.1 Candidatus Limnocylindrales bacterium | reverse complement strand
CGCGAGGAGCCGGTACCAGCCACCCACGAACTCGCGCACCGCGCTCGCGACCTCGGGGTCCGACCAGCCGGCAGCGATCATCTCCTGGAGCACGCGGACGTAGCCCGACTCGAGGTCCGCCTCGAGGAAGTCGCACGCCTGATCCCACTGGCGCCACAGCGGCTCGGATCCCGCATACATCGTCCGCTGGCGCTCGAGGAGCCGGGCGTTCTCGCCCTCGAGGACTGCCAGGATGAGCTGCTGCTTGCTGCCGAAGTGGTAGTGGATCTGGCTGAGCGGGACCTCGGCGGCCTCCGCCACGGCCCGGGTCGACAGGTTCGCGTACCCGACCGCCAGCAGCCGTTCCCGGGCGGCCGCCAGGATGGTGGCCCGGGTATCGGCCGTCGCCCGGTCCCTGCGCTCGGCCCGCGTCTCGGGTGCGGCAACGGTCTCGTCCACGTCGTCACGAGCATACGACCCCATCAGGCGACGGACGCGACGGAGTAGACGGCCGCGAACAGCAGCCCGTAGCCGAGGGGACGGGTGAGCCGATGGCCCCAGGGCATGTTCTTCTCGACGGCGGTCAGGGCGCCAAGGGCCAGCATCGCCGTGACGCTGCCGAGGCCGACGCCGAACATCACCAGCATCAGCGACCAGCAGCAGCCGACGCAGAACGCGCCGTGCGCGATGCCCATCGTGAACGACTCGCGACGGATGGCGACGCCGCGCCAGCGGTTCATGACGAAGCCCAGCGGGCTGCGGCACTCGTCGAGGCAGCGGGCCCGCCACGGCGTGAACTGCCACAGGCCGGCGATCGCGAGCGTGGAGCCCATGATCAGCTGCGGGTGCGCCGCCAGCCACGGCGACGCCTCGACGGCCGCGTGGATCCCGCGATCCAGGATCCAGGCGGCCAGCCCGAAGGCGCCCCAGATGGCCAGGTATCCGGCGACCAGCAGCGCGACGAGGAGCCGCGGCTGCGGCCGGCGGCCGACGATCGCGCCGAACGTGACCACGAGCGGCACGCTCGAGGGCAGCATCATCGCCACGATCATCAGGAGCCAGCCGAGCGAGAACAGCGCGGCCTCCACGGGCAGCGGCGCGATGCCGCCGTCGTGATGGAGGTAGCGCCCGTACGGCGACGCCGCCCACACCCACAGCGTCAGCCAGGCGAGGCCGGACAGCGCGACGAGCGATCCGGCGAGGATCGCCCGATCGCGCCGCGGGTCGCGGAGGTGTCCGACCGCGAACATTCGTCCGGCCTCCGTCAGGCGGCGAAGCGGAAGTGGCCCTGGAGGGCGTTATTGCCCTTCCGGTTCACGTCCGGCAGGCCATGGGGCTTGCCGTTCCGGGTGAAGTGGTGGGACTTCGCGGCATACACCGGGGAGCCCGGGATCGTCGAGAACACCGTCTCCGACAGCACGGTGGTCTTGCCGGTCGCGCCCGTGAAGGGGATGAGGTCCGCGTCCGCGACCTCGCCGATGCGCAGGCGGCCCTCGCCGCCGTCGACGGTGAAGGTGATCGGGACGCGCTCGACCGAGACGACCTCGCCGATGAGGCCGGCGAGGTCCGCGATCGCGCCGCCCAGCTGTCCGGTGAACACCTTGAGCAGCTCGCCCTGCTGCTCGTCGCTGGCGCCGTCGTCGACGAATACGGCGGCCTTCCAGGATGCAGGCACGAGCACGTTGCCCGGGATGTGCACGGACAGCGCAACCGTTCGCCCGGTGACGTCGACGCCCTCGATCGAGCCGCTGTCGATGTGCCACGCCAGCGCCGAGTCGCAGGTCCCGCCGTCGGGGTCCTCGCCGACCCAGCAGGGGCAGAGCACGTTGCAGGTGCAGACCTCGAGCAGCCTGCCCTCGATGTCGTATGCCATGGTCGGGTCCTCCGCACTGGTTCCGACTCGCATCCGCGGGTCCGCATTCACGTCAGTCGGTCGATCGACCGACATCGGTCGTGTGACCGAACCATACGACCGGGTGTCAAGCCCCTCGGGCGCGCCGTGGCCGTCGCGCGGCGCAATATGGATCTGTGAACGAACTGTGGACCGCGCTGGTGCCGCTCGTCATCGGCAGCGCGATCCTGCCCGTGCAGATCACCGTCACGGTCCTGCTGCTGCGCTCGAGCGCCGGACGGATCGCCGCGGTCGCCTGGCTCGCCGGCATGACCCTCGTCCGGCTCGCTCAGGGGATCATCTTCGGCTTCGTGTTCGGTGTCGGCGTGGCCGACGCCCAGGGACCCGCCCGGCCCGGGCCCATCGCTTCAACCATGCTCCTCGTGGTGGGCGTCCTGTTCCTCGTGAGCGCCGTCCGCAAGCTGCTCGACGATCCGGACGATGACGCACCGCCGCCAACATGGATGGCGATGATGTCCACCGCGACCCCGGGCCGTGCGTTCGGGTTCGGTGCGGGCGTCGTTGGGGCGAGCCCGAAGCTGTGGGCGTTCACCCTTGGTGCCATCGCCGTCATCGCGGAGGCGGATCTCGGCCAGCCGGCTGCAGCCGGCATGTTCCTCGTGTTCGTCGTGCTCGCGGAGTCGATCCACCTGGCGCTGGTGGCCTTCGCGTACGCGGCGCCGCGCCGCGCGGAGCCCGCGCTTGACCGCGTGACGGAGCTCCTGGCGCGTTACAACCGGCCGTTGATGATCGGGCTGGGCTTGGTGTTCGGGGTCTGGTTCCTGGCCAAGGCCCTCGACGGCTTTGGCGTCCTCTAGCTCGTCGGCTCGCCCAGCGAGCCATGCAGCGGTTCTCTGCCCCTTTTGCTCGCCCGGCGAGCGATCTGGCGGCTGCGGGCCCCGATAGCCGCTGGGCTGCACGCTCGGGGAGCAAGCCGCCGGGAGAACCGCTGTCCTGCTCGTCAGGCGAGCAGCGGCGGGGGAGGGACCCAATCGGCGTGCCTGCTACCATCCGGCCACCAGTCATCCCGCGCGGCCCTTCCACGGTCGCGTACCAGCGGAGCACCCTGTGACCACCCCCACCGTCGACCCCGGCGACGTCGCGCCCGCCGTTGCCGCGCTGGACACGATCGTCTCCCTGTCCAAGCGCCGCGGCTTCATCTTTCCCTCGTCCGAGATCTACGGCGGCATCAACGCCGTGTGGGACTACGGGCCCCTCGGCGTCGAGCTCAAGAACAACGTCAAGCGCGCGTGGTGGCGGGCGATGGTCCAGGACCGCGACGACATCGTGGGCCTCGATGCCGGGATCCTGATGCATCCCCAGGTGTGGGTCACCTCCGGCCATGTCGGGTCATTCAGCGACCCCCTGGTCGAGTGCGCGACGTGCCACCGCCGCTATCGCCTCGACGAGCTCCCGGGCGCCGAGGACCTGAGCGCCACGGACCTGCGGGACGAAACCATCGTCAGCCGTCTCGGCCTCGTGTGCCCCAACGACGCCGGCCCGCTGTCGGCGCCCCGCCGGTTCAACCTGATGTTCACCTCGCACATGGGCCCGGTGGAGGACGACGCCTCGATCGTCTACTTCCGCCCCGAGACCGCGCAGGGCAGCTACGTCAACTTCAAGAACGTGCAGCAGAGCTCGCGCAAGAAGATCCCGTTCGGCATCGCCCAGATCGGCAAGTCGTTCCGCAACGAGATCTCGCCCGGCAACTTCGTGTTCCGGATGCGCGAGTTCGAGCAGATGGAGATGCAGTACTTCGTCCGCCCGGACACGGGGGCCTCGGAGGCCTTCGAGTACTGGCTGCCGCGACGCCGGGCCTGGTACGAGGCCTACGGCGTGACGCCGTCGCGCCTCCGATTCCGGGAGCACGCGCCCGACGAGCTCGCGCACTACGCCAAGAAGGCGATCGACGTCGAGTACCGCTTCCCGTTCGGCTGGAAGGAGCTCGAGGGCATCCACAACCGGGGCGACTTCGACCTCGGCAACCACGCCAAGGCGTCGGGGGAGAACCTCGAGTACTTCGACCAGGCCACGGAGGAGCACTTCATCCCCTGGATCGTGGAGACGGCCGCGGGCGCGGACCGTGCGGCGTTCACGTTCCTCATCGACGCCTACCGGGAGGAGGAGGTCCGGGGCGAGACACGGGTCGTCCTCGGGCTGCATCCGGACCTCGCGCCGTACAAGGTCGCCGTGCTGCCGTTGCTCAAGAAGCGGCCCGAGATCGTCGAGATGTGCCACCGCCTGCTGGCCGACCTCAAGCGCGACCTGATGGCGGTCTACGACGACACGGCCGCGATCGGCAAGCTCTATCGCCGCCAGGACGAGATCGGGACGCCGTGGTGCGTGACGGTGGACGTCGACTCGCTCGAGGACGGCGCGGTCACGATCCGTGACCGCGACACCATGGGCCAGGAGCGCGTACCGCTCGAGGGCGTGAAGCGCCTGCTGCTCGACCGGATGGCCGCCGTCCGGCCCTGACCCGGTCGCTAGACTGGATCGGTGACCCGAGCCACACGCGAGGATCCGCGGCTGCGCGACGTGCTGACGCTCGCGATCGCGGTCGCCGGGCTCGCGGCCTGTATCACGCTCATCTACCTCGCGATGCGGGCCGTCATGGATGTGGGCGGGGCGTGTGCCGACGGCGGACCCTACGTCTCGGCCCAGCCCTGTCCGGACGGCACGCCGGGAGCGATGCTGATCGGGGTGTTCGGGCTGTTCGGGTTCGGGGCGCTGGGGTTGACGGCCGGCGCCCGCATGGGCGGCTACGCCTGGCTGCCGCTGCTCGCTTGGACCGGGCTGTTCGCGACCCTGGGCTGGAACTTCCTCGACTACGGCCTGATGAACCCACCGGCAGGGCAGGGGATCGAGTGGGGGTACGTCATCCCCGGCGTGATGTTCGAGCTCATGGCCTGGGTGCCGCTCGTGTTCCTGGTCGCGACACTGCGCGGGTCAGGAGATGGGATCGGTCGGTCTTCTTCGACGGCCCCGATCACCGCCAACACGCTCCGTGGGCCTGGGCAGCCGGGGCAGCCATCGGTCACCGTCATCGACATGCGGCCACCGGAGGTGCAGGCCAGCCATCGTGTCGAGGTCGCGGGCCCTGTCCGGAAGGACCAGCTCCAGGCCATTGACGCCCTGTTCGGCGCCGCGGTGGCCGACGCCGTCGCCGATGCGGTGGCGGAGATCCCGCTCGACCCGCAACTGCGCGCGACCGGGAGCGGCACGGCTGCCGGCGATGAGGTGGAGTTCTCCGAGGGGACGCAGGCGTTGCTCGACCGGCTCGAGCGCCTGGCGGACATGCGCGATCGCGGCCTGCTGACGCCGGAGGAGTACGAGACGGCCAAGGATGCCGTGATGCACGAGATCGAGGCTCGCTCGTGACGATCACGCGCCGGATCGTGCCACTGCTGCTGGTCGCGGCCGGGATCGTCGGCGTCGCGGTCGGCGCCCGGGTGTTCGCGTTCTTTGCCGGCGGTTAGGGTCCTGGCTCGCGAACTGCGGTGCCCGTCGGCACCGACCGGGACCTCCGGGTCATCGTCGCCCAGACCGACCGCGCGCGAGGATCGGGGGCATGGGCGCGGTCGCCAGGCCGGTCTGCAACACGACCGAGCTCGACGGTCGCGCCCACCCAGATACACGGGAGGCGGGATGAGCGGGACCAGCAGGCGACGGAGGGCGCTCGGCATCGGCATCGCCCTGTTGCTGGTGGTCTGCGCCTTCGGGATCCCCGGGGCGGCGACCGCGTACACGGACTCGGACAAGGACGGGCTCCCGAACAAGTTCGAGCGGCAGAAGTCGCACACGAACCCGCATCGCAAGGACACCGACCGCGACGGCACGAAGGACGGGAACGAGGATCCCGACCGGGACGGGCTCTCGAACCGCTACGAGTTCCTCGCCGGGACGAACCCGCGCAAGAAGGACACCGACAAGGACGGCAAGAAGGACGGCGCCGAGGACCCCGACAAGGACGGCCTGACCAACGTCCGGGAGCAGGCCGCGCACACCCATCCGCGCAAGGCCGACACCGACGGCGACGGCACCCGCGACGACCGCGAGGATCCCGACCATGACGGCCTGTGGAACATCATCGAGTTCCGGGCCGACACCAAGCCACGCGACGCCGACTCCGACAACGACGGGCGCCGCGACGGCAACGAGGGCACCCGCGACGACGCGCTCTCGAACGGCGTCGAGCAGGGGGTCGGGACGAACCCGGGGCTCAAGGACACCGACGGCGACGGCAAGCCGGACGGCCGCGAGGATCCCGACGCCGACGGCTTGATGACGATCGAGGAGGTGGTCCGCGGCCTCGATCCCAAGGACGCCGACTCCGACAACGACGGGACGCTCGACGGCGACGAGACCGTGGCCGTGGTCGACGCGCCGGTCATCCAGGGCGCACCCGACTGCACGGTGTTCCCGGCCGACAACGTCTGGAACGCGAAGGTCGACGCGCTCGACGTCGCCTCGAACAGCTCGACGATGATCTCGACCATCGGCAGCGGCCGCTCGTTCCACATGGACTTCGGCTCGTACGCCGGCTACGGGATCCCGTACCAGGTCGTCGACGGTTCGGCGACGAAGCGGAACGTCGTGTTCGACTACGACGACGAGTCCGACGCTGGCCCGTATCCGATCCCGGCGTTCCCGCTGATCGAGGACGGCTCCGACGCCCACATGCTCCTGGTCGATCGCGACGACTGCAAGCTGTACGAGCTGTTTGCGGCCCGCCAGTCCTCGAGCGGGACGTGGCATGCGGGTTCAGGCGCGATCTGGGACATGGACACGAACGCCCTGCGTCCGGACGGCTGGACCAGCGCCGACGCGGCGGGGCTGCCGATCCTGCCCGGGCTCGTCCGCTGGGATGAGGTCGCGTCGGGCGAGATCACCCACGCGCTGCGGTTCACCGCGCCACAGACCCGCAACCAGTACATCTATCCGGCGCGCCACGAGGCGGGCTCCGCGGGCGCGTCCCTGCCGCCGATGGGCATGCGGGTGCGCCTGAAGGACAACGCGAGCGTGAACAACATGATCGCCGGCCTCTCCGATGACGCCCGCGTCATCGCGATCGCGCTCCAGCGCTACGGGATGATCCTGGCCGACAACGGCTCGGCCTGGTACATCTCCGGCGCGAGCGACCCGCGCTTCGACGACGACGTGATGCACGAGCTGGACGTGTTCGAGGGCTCGAACCTGGAAGTGGTCGATACCAGCGGTCTCGTCAACGGCCCGTAGTCGGCCAGCCCTGCCCGGCCGGTGCGCGCCGATGCGTGGCGCGCATGGATTCCGGTCGCGGCGACCAACTTGATGCGTGGCACGCACGGATTCGAGCCGATTTCCGCCTGATCATGCCCGATTCGTGCCGTCGCGATGCGTGCGGCGCACGTTCCGCGCACTTGGAGCAGGGATTGATGCGTGCCACGCACGGTGGCGACTCAGGTCGTCGGCCGGATGCTCAGGCTCCGACCTCCCGGTGAAATGCATCGACCGCCTCATCGACCGACCGGTAGAAGTGACCCTCGTCGATGGTCTCGAGCAGCCCGTAGCGCACGATCGAGTCACGGACGGCGGTCTGCATCTCGGCGAACGCAAGGTGGATGCCGCTGGCGTTCAGCTCGGCATCGAGATCGGCCAGCATGGACCCGGCCGTGGTGTCGATGTCGGTGATCGGTTCGGCCACCACGAGGACCCAGGCGGGCGGTGGGTCGAGTGGCTCGAGAAGACCGCGGATCCGGTCGCGGAACTGGTTGGCATTGGCGAAGAACAGCGGAGCCGACCAGCGAACGATGAGCAGCCCAGGGATCTGTTCGGCGTCCGGATAGTGCAGGACGTCGTGATACCCGATCACGCCGGGACTCCTTCCGAGGACCGCCGAGTATGGCGCCCAGGCACGCCTGAAGACGTAGACCGCCGAGAGGACGACCGCGATGACGATCCCCTGGAGGACGCCGACGAGCGCCACCCCGAGCGCGCAGGCCAGGGCAAGGAGGAATTCGGTCCTGCGCACGGAGTAGAGGCGCCGTAGCTCGGCGACGTCGAACAGGCTGATCGACGCCGCGATGACGACGGCCGCGAGGACCGGCTGGGGCATGGCCTGGACGAGCCCGGGCGCGGCGACCAGCATCAGGAGCACGAGCGCGGCGGCGACGAGGCCGGTCAGCTGCGTCTTCGCCCCGGACTGGGCCGCGACCGCGGTGCGCGAACCGCTGGTGCTCACGGGGAACCCGGAGAACACGCCGGCCGCCAGGTTGGCGACCCCGATCCCGGCCAGCTCCTGATTCCCATCGACCTCGTAGCCGACTCGTCGGGCGAACCCGCCCGACGTCGAGATCGTGTCGCCGATCGCGACCAGCGAGATCCCGACGGCGGTCGCCAGCAGGAGCGGGATGTCCGAGGGCGATGCTGACGGCAGCGCGGGCGTCGGGAACCCCTGCGGCAGGACGCCGATGACCGACACGCCACGCGCGGCGAGGTCGAGGACCATCGAGAGCCCGATCGCGACCACGACGGCCACGAGGATGCCCGGCGTGCGCGGTGCGATTCGCCGGAGGACCACGATGATGCCGAGGCTGAGCAGGCCGATGGCGAGGGCCCAGACGTTGGTCTGGTCGAGACCCTCGAGGAAGGCACCGACCTCCGCGATCAGCCCGCTCGCATCGGTCGAAAACCCGAACAGCTTCGGCAGCTGACCGACGAAGATCACGACGGCGAGGCCCGCGAGATACCCCGTTCGGACCGGGTTCGACAGGAGGTCGGCGACGAACCCGAGCCGGGCAATGCCGGCGCCGACCGTGACGAGGCCCACCAACAGGGCAAGCATCCCGGCTAGGCCGATCGCGACCTGCTCGTCACCGGCGGCAAGTGGCAGGATCGCGGCCGCGATCATCGGTCCGAGCGACGAGTCGGGACCGAGGACGAGGACGGGCGACGGTCCGACGAAGGCGTAGGCGATGAGGCAGACGACGGTGGTGTACAGCCCGGTGATGGCGGGCAATCCGGCCAGCTCCGCGTAGGCCATCCCCTGTGGGACGAGCAGCGTGACGAGCACGACGCCCGCGATCAGGTCGCGAGACAGCCACGCACGGTCATATGTCCGGAAGACCCGGACGCCCGGGATCCAACGCTCCACGACGGCGAGCGAGGAGGTCGAAGTTCGAGCGGCTTCCACCGTTCCTCCTTCGAGCGCGGCGCTTGGGACTAGGAGGTCGAGGTGGGCCTGATCCTACTCGTCGGCGTTGTGTTCGGCGGCCTCGATCGCGGCGGCGAGGTCCATGGCGGCCACCCCGCGGGGCTCCTTGCCCTTGGGCCAGTAGAGCTCCTTGTGGACCTGCTCCTCGGGGTAGCCGCGGCCGAGCAGCGTCTCCTCGGCCGACAGGATCATGTCCGGGTTGCCGCAGATATAGGCGATCGAGTTGGCGGGCGTGAGGCCCATCTCCTCCAGGACCGGCCCCAGGATCGACTCCACCCGGCCGGTCCGTCCCATCCAGCCCGCGTTGCGCGGGTCGTTGGGCCGCGACACGGTCGGGACGAACGTCACCGGGTACTCCCCGGATCGCTCCCAGCCCTCGACCCGGTCGCGATAGCCCAGCTCGTCCGCGTACGAGACGCCGTTGAGGAACACCGCCCGCCGCGGCGCCCCGTCGATCAGGAGCTGGCGCATCATCGCCACGAACGGCGCATTGCCCGTGCCCGACGAGATGAAGATGTGGATCCGGTCGTCGTCGGGCAGCAGCGTGAACTTGCCCTTGGGTCCGATCATCCGCATCCGGTGGCCCACGGGCAGCTCGAACAGCAGCGGCGTGAACGTCCCGCCCTGCACCCGGCGCACGTAGAACTCGTAGCCCTCGTCCCCGGCCACGGCCGGCGGCGACGCGACGGAGTACGGCCGCTGCACGAGCTTCTCGCCGACCGTGACCCCGATCGTCATGTACTGCCCGGGCTCGAAGGGCGTCGGATCGCCGTCGAAGCGGACCCAGAAGTAGGCCAGCGAGTCGGCCTCGTCGAAGCGCCTGATCAGGCTCGCGTTGTAGACGGGAGCGTCCGGCACGATCGGCAGTCCCGAGGTCGGGTCGGCGATCGGGGGCGCGGTGATCGGTTCGGTCATCGCGGGCAGTGGTCTCCGGGCACGGCGGAACGTCGTGTGGATCGTACCCCGCGACGACGCACGCGGACGGGGGCCGGACGGGTGGTTCAGGGGTGCCGATCGGCCCCACCCGACACCGATCCGCAACCCGGGTCGACCAGAGGACACGCGTACAATCGCAACCTGCAGCGAAGCCTTCCCCGCGCCCGCCCACGCGCGGCGCCGACTCCGAGGAGC
>DATDJA010000398.1:0-3243 GCA_036520795.1 Candidatus Limnocylindrales bacterium | reverse complement strand
ATCCCGGGGTTCACGCCGATCAGCCTGTTCCCGACCCTGCCCGCCGCCGGCGGCTACGACTTCGCCGCCGTCTGCAGCCGGGTCGTGGACCTCGCGCTCGAACGCGCCGCGGGCCGCGTGCGGCACCGGCTCACCGCCACCGACCTGCCGCGCTGACGATGCAGCGTCGAGGCGCCGCGTCGCGGCAGGGAGCGGGGGTCCGCCGCACGCGCACCGTCCGTCGACGCTCGGCCGGCCTCACCCCGACGCGGGCCGGCGCGCTGCTCGCGCTGCTGCTGTCGCTCGCCGGGCTGTACGGAGCGACGAGCTCGGGTGCCTTCTCCATGCGTCGCCTCGACGTCTCGGGCGTGACCTGGACGTCCGAGGACGCGGTGCTGGCGGCCCTCGCGATCCCCGACGGTCAGAACCTGTTCACCCTGCATACCGGCGACCTCATCGACCGGCTGACGGTGCTGCCCGCGATCCGCGATGCCTCGATCACGATCGCCCTGCCCGACGAGGTGCGAGTGGACGTGGCCGAGCGGGTCGCCCTGCTCGCCTGGGAGGTCGACGGCCAGCGCTACCTGGTCGACGAGGACGGGCTGCTGTTCGCGCGCGTCGACGAGACGACGCCCGCGGCAGCCGACAGGCTGCCGTTCGTCGATGACCACCGTGTCGCCGCCGGGGCGCTGACCGTGGGTGCGACGCTCGACCCGGTGATCCTCGACGCCGCCCGACGGCTCGGCTCCCTGCGTCCCGCCGACCTCGGCACGTCGGCCGCAAGCCTCGCCATTCGCCTCGACGACGAGAACGGCTTCACGCTTCGAGCCGAGCCCGTCGGGTGGTCGGCCGTGTTCGGCTTCTACACCCCGACCCTGCGGACCACCGACCTCGTGCCGGGCCAGGTGCGACTGCTCCGGAGCATGCTCGCCGGCCGCGAGGATCGCATCCTCAAGGTGATCCTCGCCGACGACCGGAGCGGCACGATGATCCCGCGCGAGGACGCATCACCGTCGGGCGAGCCCGCGCCGTGACCACCCGGCGGCCGACTCCGCGAGCGCGGGTGTCTGGTAGCGTATCGGGGACCTTCCCCCGGACGGAGGCTGCCCGCCCGTGCTCCTGCCCCTCGTGGGACTTCTTGTCGGCGTCGTCGCGGGCCTCATCCTCAACGTCAATGTCAGCTTCGAATTCTCGCGTTACTCGGCCGTGGCCATCCTGGCCGCACTCGACTCGGTCCTGGGGGCCGTCCGGGCGGAGCTCGACGGCGTCTACGACAATCGGATCTTCATCAGCGGGTTCGTGGTCAACGCGATCGTCGCCGTCCTGCTGGTGTTCATCGGCGACAAGCTCAGCCTCGACCTCTACCTGGTGGCCCTGATCAACTTCGGATTCCGCATCTTCAACAACGTCGCGCTGATCCGGCGCCACTTCATCTAGCAGCTAGCGAGGAACGACAGGCAGGTGGAACGGGAAGCGGTCCTGGTCGGCATCGACGTCGGCACGTCAAAGGTCTGTGCCCTGATCGGCGAGGTGGCCCGCGACGGGCGCCTGACGATCATGGGCCACGGGACCGTCCCGGCCTCGGGCCTCAAGAAAGGCGTCGTGGTCAACATCGACCAGACCGTCCGCTCGATCGCCGACGCCGTCGAGCGCGCCGAGCGCCTGTCCGGCTGGAAGATCGACCGCGCCTTCGTCGGCGTCGGCGGCAACCATGTCGAGAGCCTCAACTCGACCGGCCAGGTCGCGGTCACGGCCCACCACCGCGAGGTCACCCGCGAGGACATCAGTCGCGCGATCGAGGTCGCGCGTGCCGTCTCGATCCCCAACAACCGCGACGTGCTTCACGTCGAGCGCCGGGGCTTCACGGTCGACGGCCAGGAGGGGGTCAAGGACCCGCTCGGGATGAGCGCGCTCCGCCTCGAGGTCGAGGCCCACATCGTCTCGGCGTCGGCCACCGCCGTCCAGAACCTGACCAAGTGCGTGCAGCTGGCCGGCGTCAAGATCGACGAGCTCGTCGCGGATGCCCTCGCGTCGTCGGAGGCCGTGCTGACCGAGACCGAGAAGGAGCTGGGCGTCGCCGTCGCCGACATCGGCGCCGGCACGATCGACCTCTCGCTGTTCGCCGATGGCTCGCCCTTCCACACCTCGGTGCTGCCGGTCGGCGGCAACAACGTGACCAACGACGTCGCGATCGGCGTGAAGACCACGCTCCAGGTCGCGGAGGAGCTCAAGGTCCGCCACGGGACGTGCGACCTGCGCGGGCTCGAGGACGAGGAGATCGCCGTCTCGATGGTCGGCGACGATGCCGGCCGGACCGTCAGCCGCGAGGAGCTGTGCCAGATCATCGAGGCCCGGATGCGCGAGACGTTCGAGCTCCTGCGCGGCGAGATGACCCGCAGCGGCCATGGGATGCTGCCCGCTGGGATCATCCTCACCGGCGGCGCGGCGCAGCTTGCGGGTACGGCTGAGCTCGGCCGGGAGGTGCTCCAGATGCCGGTCCGGGTCGGGTCGCCATCGGGGATCGCCGGCCTCGTCGACACGATCCAGGACCCGTCCTACTCGACGGCCGTCGGCCTGCTCCGCTGGGGGGCGATCCAGGTGGCGCAGGGCGAGCCGCTGCGCTACGAATCGGCGCCGGGCGGTGGCGGCTTCGGCCGGATCCGGGACGCGATCCGCTCGATCTTCCCGTAGCGGTCTCCCGGGGTTCGTCTCCCGTCAGCCAGTCAAAGCACGACTGTTCGGCGCGAATCTGGGGCAGTCGACTGGCCAGGGGTGGCCGTTCCGTCCTCTCGTTTGCCGTTGGCGGCTAACTGCCGACGCCATCCTCCGCCCTGAAGCCCTCGTCCATCGACGACAAGTCGTCCTTTGACTCGATGGCGGGAGATTCGTGGCTCGGCATCGGGCGAGGCGCGCGAGAATGGTCGCCGATCCAGGGACACGGACGGGAGGCAGCGTGCAATCGATCCAGCTCGAGGTTCGGACGGGGCGTGACCGCGGCTTCACCGACCTGACGCCCGCCTGCTCCCGCTTCGCGGCCGAGGCCTCGCAGGGCGGCGACGGCCTGCTCTCGCTGTTCGTGCCGCATGCGACGGCCGGCGTGGTGATCCTCGAGCTGGGCGCGGGGTCCGACGTCGATGCGGTTGCGATACTCGACCGGCTGCTGCCGCGGGACGACCGCTGGACGCATCGCCACGGATCCCCGGGCCACGGGGCGGACCACGTCCTGCCGCTGCTCGCCGCGCCCTCGATCACCGTGCCCGTCAT
>DATDJA010000397.1:0-2895 GCA_036520795.1 Candidatus Limnocylindrales bacterium | reverse complement strand
CGCATCACGTCGGCCGCACGGGCGAGCGGAGCCGCCTCGAACAGGATCGCGACGCTGCCCAGGACCCCGACGAACCAGCCCACGCCGAACAGCACCACGGTGACCGCACCGGCGGCGATCGCCGGCAGCCGGGTCCCGAGGGCGAGCGCGAGCGTGAGCACGGTGACTGCCTGGAACGCGAGGAAGGCGACAGCGACCAGCGGCTCGGGCGGCATGTGGCCGCTGACGAGGTTGACGACCGCCATCGCGAGCAGGCTCGCAAGGGTCGCGTAGCCACCGACCACGATCGACAGCCCGAGCCAGCGGCCGATCACGAGGTCGCTGCGACGCATCGGCCGAGCCAGCATCGCGTGCACGGTGGCGGTCTCGACGTCCGATGCGATCGCCGGCGCGGCCAGGAACGCGGCCGACATCGCGAGCACGAAGCTGAACATGAACGCGATCAGGATCAGCACCTGCGAGACGCCGATCCGGATCTCGATCTCGCTCACGTCGCCCTCGCGGGCGAGGGTCACCAGCCGTTCAACGCCCCAGCCGACGAGCGCGACGCTCACGATCACGAGCGCGAGCAGGACCCAGATCACTCGCCGGCGCACGATCTCGCGCAGGGTGAGGGCGGCGATGACGAGGATCGGGCGCGGGGTCATGCCGGCCGCGTCCCGGCGGCCGCGACCTCGTCGGGCGCCGCCCCGTCGTCGCGGACCATGCCCAGGAACAGATCCTCCAGGCTGCGACGGCCGGGATCGACGGCGTGGACCCGGCCACCGAGGCCGACGACGGCGGCGACGGCATCGGGGATCCGGTCGGGGTCGATGGGGTGGATCGTGAGCCACTCGTCGTCGTGGGCGACGGTGCCAAACGGTCCGAGGGCGGCGGCGACCGCGGGACCGGGGGGCAGATGGGTGACCTGGATGCGCACGGCCGATTCGCCCAGGAGCTCGGTCAGCCTCCCAGCTGCGATCACTCGACCGTGGTTCACGATCGCGACCCGGTCGCACAGCCGCTCGACCTCGCCCAGGAGGTGCGAGTTGAGGAACACCGCCGAGCCGCGGTCGCGCGCCTCCCGGATGATCGCGCGCACGTCGTCGCGGCCGACGGGGTCGAGCGCCGAGGTGGGTTCGTCCAGGATGACCAGAGCCGGGTCGCCGAGGAGCGCGGTCGCGAGGCCGAGGCGCTGCTGCATGCCCTTGGAGAAACCGCCGGTCCGGTCTTCGGATCGGTCGGCGAGCCCGGCAAGTGCGAGCACACGATCGATCTCGGCGCGCCGCCCCTTCGCGGGCAGTCCGGCGAGCTGGGCATGGAGCTCGAGGACCTCGCGAGCCGTCAGCCAGGCCTGGTATCGGAACAGCTCCGGCAGGTAGCCGACGCGGCTTCGCGTGGCGCGGTCGCCGATCGGGCGCCCGAGGACGCTGCCCTCGCCGGCGCTCGGGCGGGTGAGGCCGAGCAGCAGCTTGACCGCGGTCGTCTTGCCCGCCCCGTTAGGCCCGAGGAACCCGAACACCTCGCCCGCGCCGACAGCGAGGTCGAGCGACTCGAGGCCAACGGTCCTGCGGCCGTAGACCTTGCGCAGGCCGTGGGTCTCGATGGCGGGGACGGTCATCCGGTCATTCTCACGGGTGTTCGGGTTTGGCGCCCCGCGTCGTGACACGAGAGCTGTCACAGCCCGCCCCGACGATGCGCCCGTGATGAACACCAGCCCGGAGGCCCACCCGATGCTCCTCGTCGATTGCCCGCTGTGCGACGGGCCGGCGCCGTTCGACGCGGTCGAGGACACCCTCGACTGCGACGCGTGCGGCGTCGTGCTCGAGGTCGCGACCCCCGAACCGGTTGCGCTGCCCGCGGCCGCCTGACCCGCCACCAGCGGATTCTCTCCCTCGCCACTGGCGTTAGGCGGGATACTTGCCGAACTGAACCGGTGCGCCCAATGCGCCGGCGCCACGGGAGGTTGAACTGCCGATGGATTTCCGCAAGTACTCAGCCGAACTGATCGGGTCGTTCTTCTTCTTCGTGATCGGGTACCTCTCGATCCCGGCGTTCGCGAACGCGAGCGAACCTGGTGCTCCAAACCTGCTGGTCGTGCCGTGGGCCTTCGGTCTCGGACTGCTCGCCGCGATCTTCGCGTTCGGGCACATCTCGGGTGGCCACTTCAACCCTGCCGTGACCATCGCCATGGTGCTCGACAAGCGGACGACGCCGATGGATGCCGTCGGCTACATCCTGTCCCAGATCATCGGGGCGATCGCGGCGGGCCTGATCGTGGCGGTCGCCGTCAGCCAGCAGGCGGTCACCAACGGCATCACTGCTCCTGGCGCCGGCATCACGGACATGGGCGCCCTGATCATCGAGATCGTCGCGACCGCGGCGTTCCTGGCCGTGATCCTCGCGTCGACGAAGCGGGCCCCGGCACTCGCCGCGCTCGCCATCCCGCTGACGCTCGTCGCGATCCACTTCGGGATCGCGACGTTGAGCGGCGCGTCGGTGAACCCGGCTCGATCGCTCGGCTCGGCCATCGTCGGCGGCGACGTGTCGAAGATCTGGATCTACATCGTCGGGCCGATCGTCGGCGGCATCCTGGGCTGGCTGGCCTGGAAGCTGATCGACGGCGGGGCGGAGACGTATCCCGCGGAGCAGCCGGGCTCGGAGGAGGTTCGCGCCTGAGCACCTGATCGCGGTTCAGCCGGCGGCGGTCTCGGCGCTTTCCAAGGCGTCCTCCGCCGCCGCGCTGCCAGCCGCCGCGTCACCGGCCACCGCCGCCGTCCCGGCGGCGACCTCGGGCGGGATCGGCGTGCCCGGCACGATCGCATCGAGGATCGGCAGGTGGTGATCGCCCGCCTCGGCCAGCCAGCACGCCGCCTGATGATCGTGGCCAACGTCGATCAGCGGCGGCTCCTCGAC
>DATDJA010000396.1:0-3565 GCA_036520795.1 Candidatus Limnocylindrales bacterium | reverse complement strand
TCACTGCGCTCGTAGTGGGCCTTGTCGACGGCCTCGCCCGTGATCAGGTCGGCGGTCTCGAGCGGCCGGGCCAGCGTCGAGATCGGCTTGACGGCCCCGCGTACGACGATCGGCTCGCCGTTGGTCACCCCGCCCGTCAGGCCGCCCGCGTTGTTCGAGCGGTGGATCCAGGTCCCGTCATCACGCCGGCCCTCGATCACGTCGTGGACCTGCGACCCGAACCGGCGGGTCTGCTCGAAGCCCAGGCCGATCTCCACACCCTTGACGATGTTGATGCTCATCACAGCCGCCGCGAGCGCCGCGTCGAGGCGCCGGTCCCAGTGGACGTAGCTGCCGAGCCCGATCGGGGCACCGTGGACCACGACCTCGAACACGCCGCCCACGGTGTCACCCCCGGAGCGTGCCTCGTCAATGCGGGCGATCATCGCCGTCTCGGCGTCGGGGTCCGGGCATCGCAGGGGAGACGCGTCGGCCTCGTCCCTGGTGCGCGTGGCGCGGGACGGATCGACGGCCACGCCGCCGACCTCGGCCGTGAACGACCAGACCTCGATGCCCAGCTCGCGCAGGAACGCCCGGGCCACGCCGCCCGCCGCGACGCGGGCCGTGGTCTCGCGGGCGGACGAACGCTCCAGGACGTCGCGCACGTCGTTGAACCCGTACTTGAGGGCGCCCGCGAGGTCGGCGTGGCCCGGCCGCACCCGCGTGATCGGCTGCGCGCGCTTGTTGCCCTCGTCCGCGAGCGTCGCCAGCTCGGCGGCCTCGTCCTCGGACAACGGACCCACCTGCATCACGCGGGTCCAGTTCTCCCAGTCGCGGTTGGCGACCTCCAGCAGGATCGGCGACCCGAGCGTGACGCCGTGCCTGACCCCACCGAGGATCCGGGCGCGGTCGTGCTCGATCGCCTGCCGGGCGCCCCGGCCGTACCCGCGCTGGCGGCGCGCGAGATCGATCGCGAGGTCGTCCTCGGTCAGCGCGAGGCCGGCGGGCACGCCCTCGACCACGGCACCCAGCATCGGGCCGTGGCTCTCGCCGGACGTGATGAACCGGAAGCGGTCCATGGCGCCTGCCGTCGTCCCCCGGTCAGCCCGCGGCGGAATCGGCCGCGGCAGCCGCGGCCTCGGCGTCGTCAGGCCCGGCCGCCGGCTCACCCTCGGCCGATCGGAGGCCTTTGGCGCGGGCGTCGGCGAGGGCTTCGCCCATGACCTCGAGCGGCGCCGGCTGCCCGGTCCACAGGTTGAACGCGGCGGCTCCCTGGTTGAGCAGCATGGTCTCGCCGTCGGACGTGGCGCAGCCGGCCGCCGCGGCCTCGCGCAGCAGGCGGGTCTTCGCGTAGATGAGGTCCAGCACCAGGAGCTCCGGGTTGAGGATCTCGGCCGGCAGCGGCGACTCGTCAGCCCCGAGCCCGATCGAGGTTGCGTTCACCAGGACCTTGGTCTTCGCCAGCTCGGCCTCGATGATCGACTCGTGCCAGGGCATCGCCCGCAGCTCCATGTGCGCCGCGCTGCGCCCGAAGTGCTTGACCAGCCCTTCGGCCCGATGGAGGTGGCGGTTGAACACGATCACCCGCTGGAAGCCCTCACGGATCAGGCCGTAGACGACGGCCCGCGCGCCGCCGCCGGCACCCAGCACGATCGCGGTCCGGGGCATCTTCTGGCGCCCGACGAGGACATCGAGCGCGACCTTGAACCCGGGCACGTCGGTGTTGTGGCCGACGAGCTTGCGGCCCTCCTTGGTCAGGGTGTTGACCGCGCCGGTCGCGTGCGCCTCGTCGGTGAGCTTGTCGACCATCGGGACGACCCGCTCCTTGTGCGGGATCGTGACGTTGGCGCCGAGGAAGTCGTCGGTGCGCAGCTCCACGATCGCGTCGCCGAGGTCGATCGGTGCGCGGTCCCACAGCTCGTACGACGCGTCGATGCCGAGGTGGTCGAAGGCGGCCTGCTGCATGGCCCCCGAGAGCGAATGGGCGACCGGGTGGCCGATGAGGACGACGCGTTTCGTCATGCCCGAACTCCCTCAAGTTCGCTCGCAAAGCCCGGATACGAGACCGCCGCCGACCCAGGCCGGCGGACGATCGTCTCGCCCGTGGCGAGCAGGCCCGCGATCGCGAACGTCATCGCGAGCCGGTGATCGTCGTGTGTCTCGGTGACCGCGCCGACCAGCGGCCGGCCACCATGGATCTCGATGTCGTCGCCCTCGACGCGGACGTCCGCCCCGAGCGCCCCGAGTCCGTCCGTGATCCCGGCGATCCGGTCGGACTCCTTGTGCCGGAGCTCGCCGCCGCCCCGGAACCGCGTCGTTCCCTGGGCGAGGGCCGCTGCCAGCGCCAGGATCGGGATCTCGTCGATGGCCGCTGCAACCTCGGCGGGTGACAGGTCGACGGCCCGAAGCTCGCTGGATCGCACGACGAGGTCGGCGAGCGGCTCGCCGTCCGCCCCGCCGACGACGGGACGATCGTGCTCCTCGATGTCGGCGCCCATGCGCCTCAGGATGTCGATGATGGCACGCCGCGTCGGGTTCGTGCTCACCCCTTCGAGCCGCAGCTCGGCGTCGGGGTGGATGGCGGCGGCAACGAGCCAGAAGGCGGCCGCCGATGGATCGGCCGGGACGGTCTCGTCCACGACGGCGACGCTCGATGGCCCCGCGACCCGGACCGTATGGCGACCGTCCGGCGCGGCGCCCTCGTCCACGGCGACGCCGCGGGCTCGCAGCATGCGTTCGGTGTGGTCGCGGGTGGCAACGTCCTCGGTCACCCACGTCTCGCCGTCCGCGGCGAGGCCGGCGATCAGGATCGCGGACTTGACCTGCGCGCTGGGAACGGGCGTGTCGTAGGTGATCGGGGACAGGGGAGCGCGGCCCGTGATCGCAAGCGGGAGCAGCGTCGCCCCCCCGCGACCGGCGAACGTCGCGCCCATCTGGCGCAGAGGCTCGACGACGCGGCCCATCGGTCGCCGCCGGAGCGACGCGTCGCCGTCGAGTACGGCGAACAGCGCACGGCCGGCGAGCACGCCGGCAACGAGGCGCGCCGACGTCCCGGAGTTGCCGCAGTCGAGGATGCCCTCGGGCTCGTGCAGGGCGTCGCCGCCCGGGGAGGTCACGCGGTAGTCGACGCGCCCGTCGCGCTCGGCGACCCGCTCGACCCGTGCCCCGAGAGCCGCGACCAGCCCGGCGGTCGAGCGCACGTCCTCGCCGTCCCCCGCGCCGGCGATCCGGCTCTCGCCCTGGGCCAGCAGCGCGAACAGCAGCGCTCGGTGGGAGATGGACTTGTCGCCCGGCAGCCGCGGGGTCCCGCGCAGGCGCGCGGCCGGCCGCACGACGAGCACGTCGTCGGCAGGGTCGCCGGCCTCCGCCGGGCGCGTCGCCACGGTGCTCACGTCCCTCGAGCGGCCATGACGCCGCCGTCGGCGCGGACGAGGTCGCCGTGGAGGTCCTTGACGTGGCCGTGGACGGCGGTCAGCGCCGTCATCATCTGGTCGAACAGCTCGAACGTGAGCGACTGCTCGCCGTCGGACAGCGCCTCGTCGGGGCGCGGATGGACCTCGACCATGATCCCGTCGGCCCCGACGGC
>DATDJA010000395.1:0-5540 GCA_036520795.1 Candidatus Limnocylindrales bacterium | reverse complement strand
CCCCCGTCGTGAGCACCGACCTGGCGAACGATCCACGCTGCGCGTGGATTCGTGGCGTCGACCACCGCCGCTTCACCTCGATCCTGGCCGTCCCGCTCCTGACGCGCGACGAGGTGGTCGGCGTGCTCAACGTCAAGACCGTAGCTCGGCGCGACTTCTCGCCGGGCGAGGTGCGGCGCCTGGCGACGATCGCGTCCCAGCTCGCCGGCGTCGTCGAGCGGCGGCGTCTCCACCTCGAGACCGAGGCGCAGCTCGACAGCCTGCGCAGCCTCGACCAGGCACGCGCCGAGCTCATCGCGGTCGTCACGCATCAGCTTCGGACACCCCTGGCGGTCGTTCGCGCCTATCTCGATCTGCTCGCGGAGGCCGCCGAGGACTCGACACCCGACGCCGCCACCTGGCACGCGGCCGCGAGCGGGCAGGTGGAGCGGCTGGACGAGCTGGTCGGGACCATCCTGGACACGGTCCGCGCCGACCGGTTGCTCACCGTCGAGATCGGCCCGTTCGTGGTTGGCGCCGTGATCGACGAGGTCCTGACGCGGCTTGGGCCCCTCCTCCGGCGGCATCGGCTCGAGCGGTATGCCACGGACGAGCCCGTCGCCATCGGTGACCCGGCTCGCCTGGCCCAGGTCCTCGAGCTGCTGCTCGAGAACGGCGCGAAGTACGCGCCCGAGGGCGCGACGATCGTGGTCGCGGACTGGACCGACGGGACCGAGGTGCGCGTGGCCGTCGGCGACGATGGGCCCGGCATCCCCCTCGAGCGCCGCGAGAGCGTGTTCGAGCCCTTCGTGCGCCTCGACACCGAGGGACGGCCGGGGTCCGGCGTCGGGCTGTTTGCCGCGCAGCGCCTCGTGCACGCGATGTCAGGGCGGCTCTGGATCGAGGATAAGCCGGCCGGCGGCAGCCAGTTCGTGATCGCCCTGCCGCAAGCCCCCGATCCCGCGGATGGCACGCGATGAGCGGCTCGGAAGGCCTGCGCATCCTGGTGATCGACGACGAGCCGGCGATGGTCGGGGCGGTCGCGGCACTCGTCGGCAGCGAGGGCCATCGCGTCAGTGCCGCCTACGACGGGTCGGAGGGCGTCCGCCGCTACGAGGCCGATCGGCCCGATCTCGTCATCCTCGACCTTGCCATGCCGGGCCTCGACGGGCTGGGGGTCTGCGCCGCGATCCGTCAGCGAGGGTCGACGCCGATCATCGTCCTGTCGGGCGAGGGCCAGGAGGCGGCCAAAGTGGAGGCCCTCGACGCCGGGGCCGACGACTACGTCACCAAGCCATTCGGGAAGTCGGAGCTGCTCGCTCGGATTCGCGCCGTCATGCGCCGGCGAGGCCCGGAGGCCGCCGATGACGCGCCCGTGGGGTCCGTGCGCATCGACCGACGACGCCACGAGGCATGGGCCGGTGACAGCCTGCTGTCGCTCACGCCGATCGAGTTCGCATTGCTCGAGGCGCTCGTCGGCGCGCGGGGCGACCTCGTGACGCACGCGGAGCTCCTGGCTTCGGGCTGGCGGGGCGAGCCGAATCCGGACCCGCTGTGGGTGAAGCCGCATCTCGCCCGCCTGCGCTGGAAGCTCCGTGAGGCAGGCGCCGCCGTGCCGGTGCCGGTCCGGGGGATCGGCTACCGGCTCATCGAGCCATAGCCAGCGGCTCGCCCGCGACAGCTTCGGTGGCCTCGACAGCCAGCGTCGCGACCGCGCGCGGCTCGACCGCGACGAACCGGCGCGCGTCCCAGTCCGCGAGGAGTGCCGCGGCCGATCGGCTGCCCTCGCGCGCATGCGCCGCGAGAAGCTCGCGCAGGACGCGCTCATCGGGCTCGGCAAGGGGGCGCGCCAGGACGCTCTCCTGGTTGAGACACTCTTCGAGGCTCGGGCCATCGAGGAGGAACGCCCGACCACCGGTCATCCCGGCGCCGAAGTTCGGTCCGGCGTCGCCGATGACGACGACGATGCCGCCGGTCATGTACTCGCACCCGTGCGCGCCGATGCCCTCGACCACCGCGCGCGCTCCCGAGTTGCGGACCGCGAATCGCATGCCCGCCCGCCCGACGACGTGGAGCGTGCCGCCGGTCGCGCCGTACAGGCACACGTTGCCGGCCAGCACCTGGTCTGACTCCTGGCCACGCCCGTCGGGTGTCCCGGCCGGTCGCAGGACGATCGCCCCACCGGACAGGCCCTTGCCGACGTAGTCGTTCGCCTCGCCCTCGACCGTGATGTGCATGCCCGCCACGGCGAAGGCGCCGAGGGACTGGCCGGCGCTTCCGGTCAGCTGATACCGGACGTGCGGCAGGCGCCGCGGCTCCGCGCGCCGGGACAGTGCGCCCGCCAACCGGGCGCCGATGCTCCGGTCGACCGGCGTCACGCGCCGCTCGATGACGACCGGATCGCCGGCCGCCACCCGCGCGACGATGCCTGGCACCAGGGGGCCTTCGAACGATCGGTCGGGGGGCGGGCAGGCGGCGTGGCCGCGATCCTTCGGGGCCGCCGTCCGCTCCGCGGCGCCGGCCCAGGGCGGCGCCGCGACGACGCACGCCAGGTCGACGGCCGGCGATTCGGCGGCGACAAGGCGATCGGCACGGCCGATGACCTCGCCCAGGCGGCGGAGGCCAAGCGACGCGAGCTCGCGCCGAACGTCCTCGGCGATCGCGGTGAAGAAGGCGACGACCTGGTCGGGCGTGCCTGAGAACTTGGCACGCAGATCCTCTCGCTGGGTGGCGATGCCGGTCGGGCACGTGTCGAGGTGGCACTGCCGCGCCATGTCGCAGCCGATGGCGACCAGGGCAGCCGTCCCGAATCCGAACTCCTCGGCCCCGAGCGCGGCCGCCATGACGACGTCGCGGCCCGTCTGCAGACCGCCGTCGGTCCGCAGCGCCACGCGATCCCGCAGGCGACTGCGGAGGAGGACCTGGTGCACCTCGGCCAGCCCGAGCTCCCATGGCAGGCCGACGTGCTTGATCGAGCTGAGCGGCGAGGCGCCGGTGCCGCCCGAGTGGCCGGAGACCATGATGTAGTCGGCGTGCGCCTTGGCGACGCCGGCCGCGATCGTGCCGATGCCAGCGCCGGCCACGAGCTTGACGCCGATGCGGGCGGCCGGGTTGACGGCTCGCAGGTCCCCGATGAGCTGCGCGAGGTCCTCGATCGAGTAGATGTCGTGGTGCGGCGGCGGGCTGATCATGGTCATGCCGGGTTGCCCGCGTCGCAGGCCGGCGATGAAGGGCGTCGCCTTCTTGCCCGGCAGCTGGCCGCCCTCCCCCGGCTTGGAACCCTGGGCGATCTTGATCTCGAGCTGCTCGGCCCGCGCCAGGTACTCCGCGGTCACGCCGAAGCGCGCCGAGGCCACCTGCTTGATGGCGGCATCGCGTCGATCGCCGTCGCCGGATGGGGCGTACCAGGCAGGGTCCTCGCCGCCCTCGCCGGAGTTCGACGCCGCACCGAGGCGCGCCATGCCGATGCTGATGGCCTGGTGCGCCTCCGGGGACAGCGCCCCGAGGCTCATGGCCGAGCTCACGAAACGCCGCACAATGCTCGACGCGGGCTCGACCTCGTCCAGGGCCACGGGCTTGCCCGCCCCGCGCATGGCGAGGAGGTGCCGGGGCTGACGCGGCTGGCCCTCTCCGAGGGCCGTGCGGTAGGCGTCGAGCGAGTCGCCATGAGCTCCGGACTCCGCGAGCGACTGGGTGGCCTTGACAACCCGCGGGGCGAATGCGTGCTGCTCGCCACTTCCGCGGAAGCGGACCAGGCCCGGGTCCTCCAGCGCGACGGACCCGGACCGGTAGGCTGACCGGTGCCGCTCGATCTGGACCCGCGCGATGTCCTCGAGGCCGACCGCACCCGGCCAGCAGGCGGCCGCCGGGAAGGTGCTCGCGACGAGCGCGGGCTGGAGGCCGACCACGTCGAAGAGCTGGCCGCCGCGGTACGAGGCGAGGGTCGAGATCCCCATCCTGGCCAAGACTTTGCGCAGGCCGGCATCGATCGCGTCCATCGCGTTGCGGCGGGCCGTGCTTGCGTCGAGCTCCTCCGCCCCGCGCTCGCCGGCCTGTTCCCCGGACAGCTCGAGGAGCAGCCACGGGTGGACGGCCGATGCCCCGGCGGCGATGAGCATCGCCGCGTCATGGACATCGAGGCAGTCGCCGGCTTCAACGACCAGGTCGCAGCGCGATCTTCGGCCGGCCTCGACCAGCGCCTGGTTGACACGGCCGGCGGCGAGCAGCGACGGGATCGCGACACGCCCGGGACCGGCCAGTCGGTCCGAGAGCGTGATGAGGATCGCTCCCCGCCGGGCGGCGCCACTGGCCTGGCGAGCGAGCCGGTCGAGCGCGCGTCCCAGCCCCTCCCTGCCACGCCCCAGTGGCCAGGTCGCGTCGAGGGCGGCCACGCGCCCAGGGCCGATGGTGGCGAGCAGGCCGGACCACCCATCGGCGTCGAAAATCGGCCGTTCGACCTCGGCAATGACCCCATCGGCTCCGTCCATGAGGGCCGGCTGGCGGCCGATGCCCATACGCAGGGACATCACGACCCGCTCGCGCTGTGGGTCGATCGCCGGGTTTGTGACCTGCGCGAACGCCTGGCGCAGGAAGTCGGAGACGCGACGCGGCCTGGTGGCGAGCGCGGCGATGGGCGTGTCGTCGCCCATGCTCCAGATAGCCTCATGGCCCTTCGTCGCCATCGGCTTCACGACCTGGCGGATCGTCTCGGCGTCGAGGCCCAGCGCGACGCGGAGGCGGCCATCCGCTGCCGGCGCGCGTGGCGAACGGACGGCTCGGCGTCGCTCAACAGGCTGGGCGATGCGGCTCGCGCGGGCGAGCGCTCGACCGGTTACTTTCCCGGTCTCGGTGTCGACGACGACCATCTCGCCCGGACCGAGCCGGTGGCGAGCAACGACTCGTTCCGGGTCGAGCGCGACGCTCCCCGCCTCGGACGAGACGACGATCAGTCCATCGCTGGTGGTCGTCATGGCGAGCGGACGCAGGCCGTTTCGATCGAGCAGGGCTCCCACGCGGCGGCCATCGGAGAAGGCCAGTGCGGCGGGGCCGTCCCAGGCCTCGATGGGACGAACCGCCGGCTCGGCTGTTCCTCCAAGGCCCTCGGCTGCGGGAACGAGCGTCGCGAGCGCCTCGTCGACTCGCGCCCCGCCAAGCACGAGCAGCTCGACCGCGTCGTCCAGTGTCTGCGAGTCCGATCCCTCCGTGCTCACGAGCGGTCCGACTGACGCGAGTCGCCTGGCCCATGCTCCACGACCCAGGCTGCGCTGGCGTCCGCGCATCGCCTCGCGGTTGGATCGGATCGTGTTGATCTCGCCGTTGTGCGCGAGGTAGTTGAACGGCTGGGCCAGTGACCAGGACGGGAAGGTGTTCGTGCTATAGCGCTGGTGGAAGAGCGCATACCGGGCGTCGAGGTCATCGGCGCGCAGGTCGGCGTAGAACCGGCCGAGCTCATCGCCCACGAAGAGGCCCTTGTACACGACCGTATCCGTGGACAGCGAGGCCACGGCGAAGCCGGCGAGCCGATCGTCGGCCGATGCGGCCGGTTCCGCCGAGCGGCGGAC
>DATDJA010000394.1:0-5082 GCA_036520795.1 Candidatus Limnocylindrales bacterium | reverse complement strand
GGCTTGCGACCGGCGCCACCTGGGCCGAAGGGCCGGTATGGCTGCCGCACGACGGGTCGGTCATCTGGAGCGACGTCGTCGGCAACCGGGTGCTGCGGTGGTTCGCCGACGGTCGCGTCACCACGTTCCTCGAGCCCGCCGAGTTCGAGAACGGCCACACCCTCGACCACGACGGCTCGATCATCGCGTGCTCCCACGGCCATCGCCGCCTCGAGCGCCTCGGGCTCGACGGCACGCTCACCCCGATCGTCGACCGTTACCGGGGCATGCGGTTCAACTCCCCGAACGACGTGGTCGTGAAGTCCGACGGGACGATCTGGTTCACTGACCCGCCGTACGGCATCACGAGCAACCGCGAGGGCTACGAGGCGCCGTCCGAGATCGGGGCGTGCCTGGTGTTCCGGCTCGACCCGCGGACCGGCGAGCTCGACGCCGTCACCGATTGGCTGGAAGAGCCCAATGGCCTCGCGTTCTCGCCCGACGAGACCGTGCTCTACGTGGCCGACACGTCGCTGGCGTCCCACGACGATGGCGGCGGCAACCACCACATCGTGGCCTTCGACGTCGTCGGTGGACGAACGCTCGCGAACCCCCGCGTCTTCTATACGGTGGATGAGTGGGTGGCGGATGGCCTCCGCGTCGACGTCGACGGCAACGTCTGGACGTCGGCCGGGGACGGGATCCACGTGGTCGCGCCGGACGGGCGGCGCTTGGGCACGCTCCCGGTCCCCGAGCGCACCGCCAATTGTGTGTTCGGCGGTCCGGACCTCGACCGCCTGTTCATCACGGCGTCGACGTCCCTCTACGTGCTCGACGTTGCCACCCGCGGCGTCGTACCGGCGGGCCCTCGATGAGCGAGAGCAACATGATCGGAACGGTCGGGGTCGTCGGCCTGGGGGTGATGGGCAGCGCGATGACCGCGACGCTCTCGCGGGCCGGCTGGACCGTGGTGGCGACGTCTCGATCAGCCGAGGCACGGGCGTCGGCCGAGGCCGGCGGCGCACGCACCGTCGATACCCCAGCGGAGGTGGCGGCGGCCGTGGACGTCGTCGTCCTGAGCCTCCCGACGGCGGCCGGGGTGCGGGAGGTCCTCGCCGGCCCCGGCGGTCTCGCGGCGGGTGCCCACGACGGGCTCACGGTGGTCGACACAACGACGCTCGCGCCGGCCGACGCGCGCTCGATCAGCGAGGCAATGGCCGAGGCTGGGATCGCGTACCTCGATGTCCCCGTCTCGGGCGGTCCCGAGGCGGCCGGTGACGGGACGCTGTCGATGATGGCGGGCGGCGACGCGGCGACCCTGGAGCGGGCACGACCGGTGCTCGAGACCCTGGGCTCGCGGGTCGTCCACTGCGGCGCGGTCGGCGCGGGATCGGTCGCGAAGGCGTGCAACCAGCTCATCGTGGTGGCGACGATCGGCGCCGTCGCCGAGGCCCTCGCCACCGCCGAGGGCGCCGGCGTCGACCCGGCCACGGTGCGCGAGGCGATGCTCGGCGGCTGGGCCGCGAGCCCGATCCTGCGCCTGCACGGCGCGCGGATGCTCGCGCGCGACTGGGTGCCCGGCGGCCGGGCCGTGTTCCACGAGAAGGACGTCGCCACGCTCGCCGCGTTGTCGGCCGAATCGGGCGTCGCAACACCGGTCTTCGATGCGGCGGCGGCCTACATCCAGGCCCTTGTGGACGCGGGCGGCGGCGATCTCGACCACAGCGCGGTCTACACGATCGTGCGCGGCGAAGAGCCGATCGCCTGACCGGCGCCGGTCTCGTCAGCCCGGGGCACCCGTCGCGGCGACCACGGCCCGCGTCAGCCGGTCCGTGAGGAACGCGTCGGCGTAGGTCGATGGAACCGCGGTCGGATCGCCCGCGACGACGGCGTCGAGGAAGGCCTCGGCCTGGATCTCGTACGGGTCGCACCCCGGCGGCAGCACCGTCACCTCGGAGCCGTCGCGGAACTCGACCTCCCAGGACAGCGGATCCGGGCTGGCCTTGCGGATCGTGGTCAGCTGCCCGTCGGAGCTGAAGGAGATGTCGACGACGGCGCTCGACTGTCGGCGCGTGTTCGCGAATGCGCCCACCGCGCCCGAGGCGAATCGCAACACGGCAGCGCTGGCGTCCGCGACGTCCGTGTCCGGCGGCGTTGCCGGTGTCTCGCGCAGGGACGCGGCGCCCACGACCTCGGCCTCGCCGACGAGCAGCCGGGCGAGGTCGAAGAGGTGCGTCGCCTGCTCGATGACCTGGCCGCCGCCGTCCCGCTCGCGCCGCCACCATGCCGGCGGCGGGGTGGCGCCCGTCCAGCGCGCCGTGACCAGGCGGGCGGGGTTGGCGGCCAGCCGGGCGCGGACCTCCGGGAGCCGCTCGAGCGAGCGGAGCTGATAGCCCACCGCTACCACGAGGCCGCTCGCGATCGTCGCGGCGGCGAGGCGCGCCGGACCCTCGGCGTCCGTGGCGGCCAGCGGCTTCTCGGTGAGGAACGGGATCGCGCGCGCGAGGACCGCCTCGCAGGTCGCGACCGCCGCGGACGGCGGGACGGCCACGAAGACGATGTCGGGTCGCTGCTCGTCGAGCATGCGCTCGACGTCGTCGTAGGCCGCCGCGCCGCGCGGACCGGCCGTCGCCTCGGCGCTCGCCAGGCTTGCCGAGCTGACGCCGACCAGCGTGGTCCGGCCAAGCCGGTCAAGCGCAGCCAGGTGGAGCTGCGTGATCCAGCCGGCCCCGATGAGTCCGAGCCGAAGGCGGTCGCCGGTCACGAGCGCATCATGCCCGCCGCCTCTCGAGCCCGTCGCGGTTCAGCGCCCGAAGATGCCCTTGATCTTGTCGACGATGCTGCCGCCGGCGTTGGACGCCGAGCTGGCCGCGCCCGATGCAGCATCACCCGCCGCGTCGGCGCTCTTGTCTGCGACGCCCGCGACATCCTTGACGGCGTCGCCCGCGGTGTCGGCGCCCTTGTCGGCAACCTCATGGGCCGTGTCCGCCGCGTCGCCGCTGAGGCCCGCAGTCTTCGTCACGACATCGCCAGCCGCGTCACCGGCCTTGTCCGCTACGTCGTCGACGACATCGCCGATCTGATCGGTCACGTCGATTCCTCCCTCCGTCGCGCACAACCCGGCGCGACACGACCGGGTCATGAGCCTGCCCCGACTCCCGTCCGGCGGACTGGAGAGGCTCCCATGCTAGCGACCGGGTCAATGACCGCTACTCCTCCGCGAGCAGCTCCGCCTTGGCTTCGAGCATCGCCGTCCGCGCCGCCTCGTCGATCACCGGGAACTTGGGATCGATGCGCACCAGCTCGTCGAGGATCACCGCGGCCGCCGCTACCCGCATCAGCCACTTGCGGTCGGCCGGGATCACGTACCACGGCGCGTGCTCGGTGCTCGTGTTGCTGAGCACCTCGGAGAACGCCTTCTGGTAGTCGTCCCAGTGCTGGCGCTCGCGGATGTCGGCGGCCGAGAACTTCCAGTTCCGCTCGGGCTCCGCGATCCGGCTCAGGAACCGGGCCTTCTGCTCCTCGCGCGAGAGGTTGAGGAACAGCTTCACGATCCGGATGCCGTTGTCGGTGAGGTATCGCTCCCAGTCGTTGATCTCGCGGAACCGCCGCGACCAGACGTCCCCACGCTTCGCGCTCTTGGGCAGGTGCTGCCCGAGCAGGATCTCCTTGTGCACCCGCACGACGAGGCACTCCTCGTAGTACGAGCGGTTGAAGATCCCGATGGTGCCCCGGCCGGGCATCCGCTTCGCATAGCGCCACAGGTAGTCGTGGTCGAGCTCTTCGGTCGACGGGACCTTGAACGAGCTGACCTCGACCCCCTGCGGGTTGATGCCGCTCATGACGTGCTTGATCGTCCCGTCCTTGCCGGCCGCGTCCATCGCCTGGAACACGACCAGCAGGCCGTACGTGTCCTGGGCCGCAAGCCGCGCCTGGTACTCGGCGAGCAGCTCGATGCCGCGCGCGAGCAACGGCCCAGCGTCCTTCTTGTCCAGGTTGTCCGGCTTGTACGCCGTGTCGTAGTCGTGCGGCAGCCGGACCTTGCGCCCGGGCTCCACCCGGAGCGGCTTGATGAACTCGCGCAGCGTGTCGAGACGGACCACCCGCGGTTCGTCGGCCATGTCAGGCCACCGCCGGCGCCGCGGCCGGGGCGACGACGGTCGCGGGCTCTTCGTCGAGCGGCGTCTTGATCACGAGCTTGCGGACCTCAGAGACCACGAGGATCAGGAGGCCGACGACGATGCAGATCGCCCACTGCTCGACGGTCAGCTCCGACGTGTCGAGGATCCGCCGGAAGAACTCGAGGTTCGGGATCAGCAGGATCGTGAGGATCGAGGCCGCTGTCGCATACAGGAACGGCCGGTCGCCCATCACCTTGAGGCTGAACGCGGAGTGGCGCTCGTCCTTGGTCGCGAACGAGAACGCCACGTTCGAGATCGAGAATGTGATCATGCCCATTGTGCGGGCGATCGATTCGTCGAACGTCTGGTTGGCCCAGTACAGGACGGCGAGGGTGGACAGACCCATCACCCCACCGGCGACCACCAGCCACACGAGCAGGCGGCGCCCGAGCAGCGCTTCGTCGCTCGGGCGCGGCTTGCGCTCCATGAGACCCGCGGACGGCTCGCCGTACCCCAGGCCGACGGCCTGGAACACCTGGATCGTGAAGTTCATGAACAGGGTCTGGAGGGGCACGAACGGCACGCCGCCGAGCACGTTGAGGATGCTCGAGCCCAGGAACGTGAAGATGTAGCCGATCAGCAGGCCGACCTGGAACCGGATGTACTTCTTGAGGTTGTCGTACAGGCCGCGGCCGAGCTCGACGGCCTTGACGATCGTCGAGAAGTCGTCGTCGGTCAGGATCATGACCGCGGCCTCCTTCGAGACCTCGGTGCCCGTGATGCCCATGGCGACGCCGATGTCGGCCTTCTTGAGCGCCGGAGCATCGTTCACGCCATCTCCGGTCATGGCGACGATGTGACCCTTCATGCGCAGCAGGTCCACGAGGTGGACCTTGTCCTCGGGCGTGACCCGGGCGATCACGCCGATGTCATCGAGCTGGGCAAGGGCCTCGTCGTCGGACATCGCCCGGAACTCGGCGCC
>DATDJA010000393.1:0-8622 GCA_036520795.1 Candidatus Limnocylindrales bacterium | reverse complement strand
GCACCTCACTTGCTCGATTGGTCTTGACATCGGTCAGTCTCGCCCTTCATTAGGTCGATTTCGTGCCTAATGACGGGTATGATTCGGCCGATGTCGACGTCGTCCCGGCTCCTCCGGCTGCTCTCGCTGCTCCAGACGCCGCGCGACTGGACGGGGTCGGAGCTGGCCGATCGCCTCGAGGTCAGCCCGCGCACGGTCCGCAACGACATCGAGCGCCTCCGGGACCTCGGCTACCCGGTCCACGCGACCCGCGGCTCGATCGGCGGCTACCGGCTGGAGGCCGGGACGTCGATGCCGCCGCTACTGCTCGACGACGACGAGGCGGTGGCGGAGGCGATCGGGCTGCGGACGGCGACGCAGGGTGCCGTGACCGGGATCGAGGAGACCTCGCTCCGTGCGTTGGCAAAGCTCGAGCAGGTCCTGCCGCCGAGGCTTCGCCGGCAGGTCTCGTCGCTTCAGGATGTCACGGTCCACGTCCGACGCGGCCGCCAGGGCCCGATGGTGGATCCGGCGATGCTCAGCGAGATCGCCCGCCTCTCGCGCGAGCGCTGGACGATCCGTTTCGACTACTCCGATCGGCGGCAGGAGGCCTCGCAACGCCGCGTCGAGCCGTACCGGATCGTGAACGCAGGCCAGCGCTGGTATCTCGTCGCGTGGGACCTGGACCGCGACGACTGGCGCACGTTCCGGGTCGACCGGATGCGCGAGGGGATGTCACCGGGAACGCGCTTTCGGCCCCGGGAGATCTCCGACGCCGAGGTGGAAGCGCTGATCGCCCGTGGCGTTCCGGTCGAAGCGCGCCAGCATCAGGCCCGGGTCATCGTCCACGCGCCGGCGGCGCAGCTGGTCGAGCGATTCGGCCCGTGGCTCGGTACGGTCACCCCGCTCGACGAGACCACGTGCGCAATCCACACGGGCGCCGACTCGGTGGACCAGCTGGCGTCGTGGCTGGGGTCGCTCGGCGCGGACTTCCAGGTCACCGAGCCACCCGAGCTGGTCGAGGCGGTTCGATCGCTCGCTGGACGCTACGCGGCCGCGACAACCTGACCCGCCGCTACGCGGCCGGCTCGATCCGGGTCACGGTCCCGACGCGGTCGATCGAGCGGTCGAAGGACACGATCTCGCCGATCCCGGTTCGCTCCGCGCATGCGACGAGGAACGCGTCGGCGAAGTCGAGTCGCTGGGTGTCGTAGACCTCGACGGCCCGGAAGAGGAGCTGTGCGTCGACCACGCTGATCGCAGGAAACGCGAGGACCGAGCGAAGGATCGTCGCCACCTGCTCTCGCGGCGTCTCGTAGAAGGATTCGAGCACGTAGGCTACCTCGGCGAGGATCAGGTCTGGCAGCAGGAGGTCCTCGGCCGTCGACAGGAAGCGAGTCGCTCGTTCGGCGAGGTCGGGCGGATCGCCCGTCAGGTGCCGGATGAGGACGTTGGTGTCGAGGAACGCGGTCATCGACGCGATCGAGCGCGTGCCGCACGGGTCGAGTTGATCACCTGGTCCCACGGGGTTCCGCGTTTCGCGGCGGGCACGGCGACCGATCCCGCGAGGGCGGCAAGGTCTGGTGTTTTCGCCATCACCGCGCGACCACCCTCCACGCGAAAGGTCACGCGATCTCCCTCCGAGAGGGCGAGCGCCTCCCGGACGGCCCGCGGAACGGTGAGCTGGCCCTTCGACGTTAGCTTTGCCGAGACTTCCAAGTGGCGTTCCTTACGTGTCGTCGAACGTAAGGATGGCTCGGAACTGCTGACCCGTCAACCACAGGGGCCCGTCAGGGGATCAGGCGGAAGCCGGCCGTGGCGAAGTCGTCGTCGAAGGCGAACGCCGTGTCGACGTGGCGACGGCGCATGACCTCGAAGCTGACGCAGTCGACGAGCGACAGGTCACGGCGGCCCGCGGTCCGAAGCGACGACAGGGCGATGTCGTGCAGGTCGGCTGTCACCCACTCGACGTCGAGCACCGGGACGAGCTCGGCAAGGAAGCGGCTCGACGCGGCGACCCCGAGTCGTGCGCGAACGAGGGCCTCGGTCTCGACCAGGATGTAGTTGTGAACGACCCGCCCTTCCTGCCGGAGCGAGGCGAATGCCCGCGTCGCCGCCTCATGGTCGGCATCGCGCGCATCGAGGTACGCGTAGAGCGCGGACGTGTCGACGAAGACCGTCACTCGGCAGCGACGTCTGCAAGGTAGCGATCGTGCTCGCGCGCGACGTCGGTCGCCTGATCCGCGACGTCGGCGCTGAAGGCACCAGCCAAGGCCAGCGCGCGTTCCCACGCAGCTTCCGGCGACACCTCGTGAGCGGCGAGATACTCGGCCGTCGCCTCGCGGACGACCGCCGCGACCGACCGACCCTCAGCCGCCGCAACCCGTCGTAAGGCCCGCAGGTCGTCCGGCTCAAGCTGGATCTGGACGCGTTCCTTCATGACGTCAATGTAGCAGCCGATGCCATCATGATGGAGGCGGTCGGACAGGCTTCGCCAGCGTCAGGGACGACGATCGCCGGCCTTGCGGGCGGTGTCCCTCGTCCCCGAGGCTCCTACGCCGAGGCTTCGCGGCCGTGGAGCATGGCGCTCGATGGTGTGGTCGATCGCCTCCCGGATCACGGCCGCCATCGACATCCCGCGCTCGCCCGCGATGCGCCGCAGTCGCGCCTGCGTCTCGACATCCAGCGTGATGGTGGTGCGATCCATGGTGGCACGCTAGCACCAGTGATGGCGCCCCGACCGGCAGCCAGCGCTAGGGGAGCAGCGTGAAGTGCCCACCGCTGATTGGACGCACGACGTCGAAGTGCCTGCGGTCAAGCGTGACGATCGTGGTCGTTCGGTAGCGAGCGGCCAGGACGACCATCGACGCGTCCGCCACGCCGATCGCCTGATCCGCGTACCGCTCGACCAGACCCCGTGCGGTAGCCAACTCGGGTGCGTCGATTGCGGCGAGCTCCCAGGCACCGCCGGCCAGCTCCGCCAGGACAGCCAGCTCGGCCTCGATCCCGTGTCGAGTGGCGACGAGGTAGTCCGTCTCGGCGATCACGAACGGCGAGACCACGAGCGGCTCTGTCGACGCGTCCAGCACCTTGGTCACGGCGGCGTGGTCGGGCTCGAGGCGATTGAAGTAGGCGAGCAGGGCGCTGGTGTCAACGATCACCGCTCGCCGAACCCGCGCAGGTGGGTGTCGGCATCTCGCGCGATCGGTTCGCGGCCCGAGTACAACCCGCCTTTCGGGCTTGGTCGCATCTCGCCGGCGACCGCCTGACGGATCGACTCGCGGATGACCTCCGCCTCCGACACCCCGCGCTGACGGGCGACGCGGCGGAGCGCGGTCTTGAGCTCAAGCGGCAGGTAGACCGTCGTCTTGTCCACGAACGTATGGTACCACCGGTGGCACCAGTTTACGTTGCGAGCGCTACGCCCACCGTCCTGCAGGCGCCCGCGAGATCCGCGTCGAGGGTCGCGAGGGGGACGCCGCGGAACCGGGCCAGGTCCAGGTACGTGGCGTCGTAGACGCTGAGGCGGAGCTCACGCGCTGTGTCGAGGACCACGCCGGCGGCCGTCGCGAGCTCGACGGGCACGATCTCGACGCCGACGTCGACCAGCAGCCGACGCGCCCGATCTGCATCAGCGCGGTCGATGCGACCACGTCGCTCGGCCGCCCACAGGCCGTTGGCGACCTCCATCGGCCAGTGCGCGGGCGCCGCGGCACCATCGGCGGCCACGCGCTTGAGCACGCGCTCCGCAAGGTCGTCCTGTTCGTCGCCCAGGCACCAGGCGAGGGCGACCGAAGCATCAACCACGATCACCGCTTGCGCCCCTCGTCGATGAGGTCACGGATCGCGACGCCCCCCAAGCGATGCTCCCGCCGGAACGCGAGCAGGGAGGCGGCCGCCGCCGCGGCCGATGCACGGCCGGGGCGCGCCGGAACCAGGATGGCGACCGGCTGGCCGTGCTTGGTGATCGTGATCGTCTCGCCGGCGGCGACCTCATCGAGGAGCCGGGGGAGATGGGTCTTTGCTTCGTAGGCGCCGATCCGTCGCATGCTGACCATGCTAGCGACTGGTCTACGACTAGTCTAGTCCTGAGGAGACAGATTCGCGAGGAGATCGGTTGCCTCGAGGACGTCGGCCGTGTCGTGGCCCTCGGTGAAGGCCGCGTGGACCGGGCCGAGCAGGGCCGCGGCCCCGGCCGGGTCGCCCGCCTCGATGCGCAGCCGGGCGAGCCGGGTCGCGGCGCGGAGCTTGGCCGTGAGCCCCCCCAGCTCGGTCGCCCGGTCGAGCGCCAGCCGGTACCACGGCTCGGCGTCATTGGCGCCGGTCGGCCCGTCAGTCGCCAGAGCCTGCACGAGGTCACCCTTCAGGATCCGGATCTCCGGCATGATCGACCCCCCCTCGCCCTGGCCCAGGATGTCGAGCGCCTGATCGATCGCGCGAAGACCCTCCTCGGGCCGTCCGGCGCTCGCGCACGCCCGCGCCTGCACGAACAGCAGGAACGGCCAGAAGATCGGTGGCGACCGAAGCTCCCCGTACATGCCGATCCCGGCCCTGACCGCAGCCATGCCGTCGTCGGCCCGGCCAAGCTCCACGAGCGAAGCCCCGAGCAGCACGTTGCCCGTCGCCTTCCAGACATGGAATTCGTGCTCGTCGGCGAGAGCCAGCAGGGACATCGCGAGGTCGTGGGCTCGCTCTGGCTCGCGGCGCCACAGTCGCAGCAGGCCGGCGTGATAGCGGGCGTACGCGGTCGTGAACGGATGATCCAGGGCGGCGGCGAGCTCGAGCGCCGCATCCGCGCGTTCGGCGGCGCGGTCGGACCTGCCCAGCATCCACAGGGTGAACGCGGAGGTGGTGAGGGTGGAGACCCGCGGGTCGTTGCCGACGCGGACGGTCCGGTTCGGCGTCGGGGGATCCGGGAACAGGGCGATCGCCTGCTCGAGGTGATCAAGTCCTCCGGTGAGGTCGTCGTAGCTCATGAGCATCGTGCCGACGAGCAGGTGGCCGTCGATCCGCATCACCGGATCGTTCTCGGCCTCACCGAGGAGGAGGATCTCCTGGCCGATTGCGGCGGACTTGTCCAGCTGCGCACGGAACAAGTACAAGCTGGCCAGCCCGCGCAGGACCGCGAACTGCTGCCCGACATCAGCGCCCTGCTCGAACCGCTCGAGCGCGCCCGCAAACGCGGCCTCGACTTCGGGCGTGAAGCCCTTCGTCGTCATCAACGCCCGGGCGAGGGTAGTTCGCAGCCCGATCTCCTGGTTGATCCGCTCAGGGGACGCCGGGACGGCCTCGACGACTGCCAGCATGTCGGCCGCCAGCTTCGCGGTATCGAGGTACCAGCCGTGCGCGTCGTCGAGCGCGAGGAGGGCCTTCGCGAGCCCGTCGAGGTGTTCGAGGTCGCGCGCTTCGACCCAGTAGGTCCACGCGATCCGCAGGTTCCCGATGTCCGCGTGGAGGGCTTCCAGGGCGGCTTCGCGTCGGGCCCCGTTGAGCTCAGCGCGGAGGCGGCGCGCGACGTCCGAGTAGTACGAGGCGTGAGCCAGGCGGGTTCGCGCGTCGACGTCGTGCCGGCGTTCGAGGCGGTCGGTGGCGAACTCGCGGATCGTCTTGAGCATCGCGACCCGCGGCTCGGCGCCCGGCGCATCGATCCGGCGGAGGAGGCTCTTCTCGACGAGGCCGGCCAGCCCGTCGAGGACGTCGATGGCCTCACCGTCGACCGCACCGACCTCGTCCGTGACCGCCTCGATCGCGCCCACCTCCGCGTCCGCGAACACGGCCAGCTGCTCGAACAGGCGTTGCTCGCCCGGTGCCAGGAGCTCGTAGCTCCAGTCCATCGCCGCCCGCAGCGTCTGCTGGCGTTCCGGCAGGTCCCGGGGTCCGCCGCGGAGCAGGCCCAGGCTGTCGTCGAGCCGGTCGCGCAGCACTTCCGGCGAGAACAGCCGGAGGCGGGCCGCCGCGAGCTCGATCGCCAGCGGCAGGCCATCGAGCCGGCGGCAGATCTCCGCGACGGCCGCGGCGTTGTCATCGGTGAGCTCGAAGTCCGGGCGGGCGACCCGGGCGCGATCGACGAACAGCTGGACGGCCTCGACCTGGCGTACGGACGCCGCCGTCACGCTGCCGCGACCGTCGGGCGGGAGGGCCAGCGGCGGGACGACGAACACCTGCTCCGCCCGGACGTGGAGGGCCTCGCGGCTGGTGGCGAGCACGGTGAGCCCGGCGCAGTCGCTCAGCAGCTGGGCCACCGCCGCGCCCGACTCGGTGACCTGCTCGAGGTTATCGAGCACGATCAGCATCCGTGTGTCGCGCAGGCGGTCGACGAGCTCGTCCTGCAGCGGCCGGTCGATGATCTCGCCGAGGCCCACGGAGCGCGCGATCGCCACCAGGACCGCGTTCGTGTCGTGGGCGCTGGCCAGCTCCACGAACGACACGCCGTCGCGGAACCTCGGGGCCAGGTCCGACGCCACGCGGATCGCGAGCGTCGTCTTGCCGGTGCCACCGGGGCCGATGAGCGTGAGCAGGCGAACGGAACCGTCGGCGAGACGCTCGGTGATCTGGGCGATCTCGTCGCGGCGACCGATGAGCGCGGCGACGCGCGACGGCAGGTCCGCGCCCGGCTGGCGCGCGGTGACCAGCGGAGGGAAGGCGGCCGGGAGGTCTGGGTGGACGAGCTGGTAGAGGTGCTCGGGCCGGCCGAGGTCGCGGAGATGGTGCTCGCCGAGGTCCATGAGCCCGGTCCCGGCGGGGAGCAACTCGGTGGCGAGGCTCGCGGCCGACGACGAGAGCAGGACCTGGCCGCCGTGCCCGGCCGCCATGATCCGCGCCGCCCGGTTGACGGTGGTGCCGAAGTAGTCGCCGCCCCGCTGCTCCGCCTCGCCGCAGTGGATGCCCATGCGGACGCGCAGCGGGCCGGTCTCGCCCCATGACTCGGTGATCAGCTCCCGCTGGGCGCCGAGGCTCGCGGTCGCGGCATCGACCCCGCGGCCGAAGACCGCCATCATCCCGTCGCCGGTCGTCTTGACCACG
Organism: Candidatus Limnocylindrales bacterium; assembly: GCA_036520795.1. Classification (GTDB taxonomy): domain Bacteria; phylum Chloroflexota; class Limnocylindria; order Limnocylindrales; family CSP1-4; genus CAIXZV01. The sequence continues at coordinate 1,620 of DATDJA010000393.1, read as the reverse complement.
GTCCCGCCGGAGGTTTCGATTGCCTCCCGCAGGATCGTGTCGTGCCGACGCAGGGCCGGCTGCATCGCGTCGGGGAACTGCTCCCACAGCCGGGTGCTGCCCTCGAGGTCGGTGAACAGGAAGGTGATGGTCTCGGTCGCGGGGATCTCCACGCGACCATCATCCGATGAATCGGGGGCAGGTCGCAGAGCAGGCCGACGCTCTCGACCGGAGATTCGATGACCGGTGTTGACGTGATCGGTGCGAAGATCGACATCCATAGACGCATGAGCCATGGAGGACTGTCATGGCACAGACGATGGCGGAGATCGCCAACAAGCCGTCCTGGGTGGACCTCTCGAGCGCCGACGCGGGGTCGTCGCGCGAGTTCTACGGGAAGCTCTTCGGCTGGGACGTCGAGGTCAATCCAGACCCGCAGTACGGGGGCTACGCGCTCGCCCGGATTGGCGGCCACGACGCGGCCGGCATCGGGCCCAAGATGGACCCGAACGCCCCGACCGCGTGGGCGCTGTACATCGGCACCGAGGACATCGACGCGCTCGCGCAGCGGGTCACCGCCGCCGGTGGCACGGTCGTCATGGCGCCGTTCGACGTCGGCGACCAGGGTCGGATGGCGGTGTTCCAGGACCCCGTCGGGGCGTTCATCTCGGCCTGGCAGGGCACGCGGATGGGTGGCTTCCAGACCGACTCGCCGGGTTCGTTCCGCTGGGCAGAGCTCAACGCTCGCGGCGTCGACAAGGCGCTTCCGTTCTATACGCAGGTGTTCGGCTGGACGGTCAGGACGAGCCCGATGGGCGAAGGCATGCCGGACTACAACGAGTTCCAGATCGACGGCAAGAGCGTCGGCGGCGCCTGGGAGATGAACCCCATGGTGCCGGCCGAGGTGCCGAGCTTCTGGCAGATCTACTTCGACGTCGAGGACGTCGAGGCTGCGCATCGCAAGGCAGTCGGCCTGGGCGCCAAGGAGCTCCAGCCGCCGCAGGCATTCCCCGGCGGCAAGTTCTCGATCTTGTCCGACCCGCAGGGCGCGGGCTTCGGCCTGATGAGGATGGACGCGAGCTAGTCGTCCGCTCGCGGGGCCGGCGATCCGACGCCGGCCTTCGCGGGCCGCTTCAGTGCTGGGTCGCGTGCACCTTGACCGTCTTCCATCGCCAGGGTGACCAGTTCCCGGCGGCATCCGTGGCACGAACGGCGATCGTCCAGGTTCCGGTCCCGAGCGCCAGGACGGTCCTGCCGGCCGTCAGCGACTCGCGCGCGGACCATGGATGCGAGCCCTTGCGATGCTTGACCTGGTAGCCGGTCACGCCGCGGTTGTCCGCCGCCGACCATCGGATGCGGACATGTCCCGGGCGCTTCGACGGAACTGACAGCCTCGTCACGGCCGGCCTGGCGTCGTCGGGCAGGATCGTCATCGCGGCGACGATGTTGTCCAGGTAGCGCTGGTGGCGCGCGCTGCCCTCGCGGGCGCCCAACCATCGCGCCGACGTCGAGCCAACCTTCCGGTAGCCGTCGTCCCAGTAGCGATTGAACAGGGCGGCGAGGGCCCGAACGCTCGCCCGCCAGGTCGGGAACTTCGCATACGTGTAGCCATTCCCCGGGGCGTATGCGGTCGCGCCGTAC
>DATDJA010000392.1:0-7471 GCA_036520795.1 Candidatus Limnocylindrales bacterium | reverse complement strand
ACGTAGTTGATGTTCGAGATGAACGTCATCGCGGGCTGGATCAGCCCCGAGATGAACTGCGCCTTGTAGCTCGCCTGGTACAGGGACTCGTTCTGGATGTCGAACGCCTCGATGGCCTCCGGCTGGCGCCCGAACACCTTGACGATCGCGTGCCCGGTGTGCATCTCCTCGATGTGGCCGTTGAGCTGGCCCGTCGTGCCCCACTGGGCGACGAACTGCTTCTGGGACCGCTTGGCGATCAGGACCGTCACCACGAGGGAGGCCGGGACCGCGAGCAGCGAGATCAGCGCGAGCAACGGGCTGATCGTGAGCATCATGATCAGCACGCCGATGACGGTCAGGACCGACGTGATCAGCTGGGTCAGGCTCTGCTGGAGCGACTGGCTGATGTTGTCGATGTCGTTGGTGACGCGGCTCAGGATGTCGCCCCGCGACTGGCCGTCGAAGTAGGCCAGCGGCAGGCGGCCGAGCTTCTCGTCGACGCGCCGGCGGAGCCGGTAGACGGTCCGCTGGGTGACGCCGGCCATGATGTACGACTGGGCCCAGGCGAACACCGAGCTGACGATGTAGACGAAGGCCGCCAGCATCAGGATCTGGGCCAGGGCGGCGAAGTCGATGCCCTGCCCGGGGACGACACCGGCCAGGTTCGCGAGCAGCTGGGCCTGGTTGGTCTCGCCCGCCGCGTTCAGCTGGTCGACCAGCTGCTGGATCGTCGCGCCGGGTGGCAGCTGGTTGCCGACGGCGCCCGCGAAGATCAGGTTGGTCGCGGCGCCCAGGATCTTGGGGCCGAGGATGGCGAAGAACACGCTGCCGACGGCGAGCGCGAGCACGACGAGGACCTTCGACCCCTCCGGCCGCAGCTCGCCCAGCAGGCGCCGGAACGAGGCCTTGAAGTCCTTCGACTTGGCCGCGGGCGTGGTGAGCCCGCCCATGAACCCGGGACCGCCGCCCGGGCCGCCCATCGGCCGCCTCGGACCGGCTGCGCCGGGCCCGTCCGGACCCGGGACCGAGTTGCCGACCGCGCGGACCGGGGGCTGATTGCTGCCGTTGGTGCCGGGGTTCGTCGGCCCGCTCATGCGACCTCCTCCTCGGTCACCTGGGACAGGACGATCTCCCGGTAGGTCTCGCAGGTCCGCATCAGCTCCTCGTGGGTGCCGATGCCGGCGATCCCGCCCTCGTCGAGGACGACGATCCGGTCCGCGTGGAGGATCGTGCCCACGCGCTGGGCGACGATGATCACCGTCGCGTGGCCCAGCTCCCGCCCCAGCGCGGCCCGCAGGCGCGCGTCGGTCCGGAAGTCGAGGGCCGAGAAGCTGTCGTCGAACACGTACACGTCGGGCTTCTTGACCAGGGCGCGGGCGATCGCGAGTCGCTGGCGCTGGCCGCCGGACACGTTGGTGCCGCCCTGGGTGATCGGGCTGTCGAGCCCCTGGTCCATCGCCGCCACGAAGTCGCGGCCCTGCGCGATGTCGAGGGCGCGCCACAGGTCGTCGTCGGTCGCCTCCTGGTCGCCGAAGCGGAGGTTGCTCGCGACGGTGCCGCCGAACAGGAACGCCTTCTGGGGCACGATGCCGATCCGCGACCACAGGTCCTGGCGGTCCATGTCGCGGACATCGACGCCGTCGATCAGCAGCGTGCCGCCGGTCGCGTCGTAGAAGCGCGGCAGCAGGTTGATCAGCGTGGACTTGCCGCTGCCCGTGGATCCGACGACGGCCGTGGTCTCGCCGGGCCCGGCCACGAACGAGATGTGGCGCAGGACCGGCTCCTCGGCGCCCGGATAGCGGAACTCGACGTCCCGGAACTCGACGTGGCCGGTGCGCTCGGGCGAGATCGGGGTCGGCGGATCCCAGATCGTCGGCTCGGTCTTGAGCACCTCCTGGATCCGGACGCTCGAGACGGCGGCCCGCGGGACCATCACGAACATGATCACCGCGGTCATGATCGAGAACAGGATCAGCGAGATGTACTGCAGGAACGCGGTCAGGTTGCCGATCGGCATGTCGCCGCTGTTCACCCGGTAGGCGCCCAGCCACAGGACCGCGACGGTGCTCAGGTTCATGATCGCCATCAGCGACGGGAGCGTGATCGCGAACAGCCGGTTGACCCGCAGGCCCGTGTCCATCAGGTCGGCGCTCGCCTCATCGAAGCGGGCCTCCTCGTCGCGGGTCCGCACGAAGGCGCGGATCACGCGCACGCCCGAGAGCGTCTCGCGCATCACGAGGTTGATCCGGTCGACCTTCTTCTGCATCACCTGGAACAACGGCACGGCCTTGTACATGACGATGCCGATGAGGGCGAACATGATCGGGATGATCACGAGCAGGACGCCCGACAGGGGGATGTCCTGGCGGAGGGCCATGATCAGGCCGCCAACGACCATGATCGGCGCCGAGATCATCACGGTCAGCGCGAGCAGCAGGACCGTCTGCACCTGCTGCACGTCGTTGGTGTTGCGGGTGATCAGGCTGGCCGCGCCGAACGTGTTGACCTCGACCTGCGAGAACGTCTCGACCTTGCGGAACACCTGGCTGCGGACGTCGCGCCCGAAGCCCATCGCGACCTTGGCGCTCCAGTACGCGGCGACGACCGCGGCGACGCCGAGGATGAAGGTCACCAGCAGCATGAAGCCGCCGGTGCGCAGGATGTAGTCGATGTCACCGGTGACGACGCCGTTGTTGATGATGTCGGCGTTGAGCTCGGGGAGATACAGGTTGGCGACCGCCTGGATCGCCAGCAGGATCATCACGAACACGAGCGGCCAGCGATACGGCGGCAGGTAGCGGCGGAACAGGTCGATCACCGGGATGCCTCGTCGGTCGGTCGGGTTTCTGGGGCGGCCCACTTGGGTGCGAGCCGTAGCCGCGCCGCGCGCAGCGCGCGCGATCCGCGGAGAAAGCCGTCGAGCTCCTCGTCCGACAGTTCCTGGAGGAGGATGCCGAGGCGCTCGCGCCGTCCGGCCGCGACCCCGGCCAGGAGGCGGGTGCCGTCCTCGGTCAGCGCGACGCGGACCACGCGCCGGTCCTCGTCGTCGCGGCGGCGCTCGACGAGGCCGCGCTGCTCCATGCGGTCGACGATGCCGGTGGTGCTCGCCTGGGACACGTCGAGCGACTCCGCGAGCGTCCCCATCGGGACCGGCCCGTCGGTCTCGAGGACGGTCAGGACCTGGAGGTGGACGAGGCTCAGCGGTCCCGACGGCCAGCGCCGCATGTAGCGGAGCATGTCGGCCGGGCTGTGCGAGGTGAGCTCGTCGAGGAGGTCGTTGAGGAGCTGCTTCCGGTTGGTGGTCGTGGGCGTCATCGGGCTCTTCACGTTAGGTAGATAGTCAATGCGACCTGAAGGATAAGTCGCCAGGATCCGGCCGTCAAACGGCGGCGCGTGGCGCCCGGCCCCGGCGCGTGGCGCCCGGCCCCGGGCGCGTGGCCTTGTATTCCTCCCGGGAATGCGGATCGACGACCCGGCCACCGTCGGCTGGCCCACAGGTCCACAGCCGTGCGGGAGCGCTCCTACTGACCCGGCCAGATAGTCATGCGGTGAGTGTTGGGCCAGGTCGAAGTCGCGGCAGTTGGCCTAACAGTCAGGTCGCGAATACATGGCCACCCGACCCGCTTGGATTGGCCGTTCGCATTCACTCGGTGCATACGCGGCCGACTCCGCTCGGGCTCGCATTCACCCGGCGAATACAAGGCCATGACCCGCCGGGGAGCCGCGAGGCCGCGATCAGGGAACGCGCGCCAGGGGATTACCCGGTGATCGCCTTCCGGAAGCGCCAGGCGGCCAGGCCCAGGAGGACGACGGCGAACCCGGTCAGCACCGCCAGGTTCGTCGCCACCGAGTCGATGCCGCCGCCGTCGGTGATCAGGGACTGGAGCCCGGTCACCGCCCAGGAGTGGGGGATCAGCCTCGCGAGCGACTGCATCGTCGCCGGCATGATCTGGAGCGGGATCATGCAGCCGCCCAGGGCCCCCAGCGCGAGCCCGATGAACACGCCCAGCGACGACGCCTGGTCGGCGTTGCGCGCCATCGCCCCGAGCAGCATCGCCGCGCCGGCCGAGACCAGGCTGAACACCAGGATGATCGCGGCCGCCCCGACGGGGTTGCCCCAGGACACGCCGAAGAACAGCGCGGACACGACCACGATGTAGGTCGCCTGGAACACGGCGATCCCGTACCGCCCCATCGCCTCGCCGGCGATGATCGTCGCCGGTGACGTGGGCGTCGCGCTCATGCGCCTCGAGACGCCCAGCTGGCGGCTGAGCACGAGGCGCAGCGACGCGGTCATCGAGGTCAGGAACGTGAACATCACGAGCTGCGTCGTCGCGCCCAGCGTGAACTGCGTGAACCCGGCGAACTCGCTGATCTCGCCGACGCGGGTCACCGTGACCATGACACCGGGCGCCGCGGCATAGCCCGACTCGGCCGCGGCCCGCGCCTGGTCCCACGTGCCGGCGCCGTCGGCCTCCGCGACGCGTGCCGCGGTGATCACCGCGGACACCCGCGCGGCCGCCGCGTCGATCGGGGCCCGCAGGCCCTGCGCAAGCGCCCCGCTCGTGCCGAAGTACCGGATCTCGGCCGTGCCGGTGCCGCGCAACGTCCCGCCGAACCCGGCCGGGATCACCAGCCCCGCCTCGAGCTCGCCATGCTCAACCTTGGACCGAAGGGTGGCCTCGTCGGCGACGGGCCGGATGTCGAACCGGGTGTCGTCGGCCGCGATCGCCGCCACCAGCGCCGCGGCGTCGGGATCGCCGGCCTCGGAGACCACGCCCAGCCGCGCGTTCGTCGCCCCGCCGAACTGGAGCCCGAGGGCGACGATGATCAGCGTCGGCAGGATGATCAGGAAGAACAGGTCGCCGCGATCCCGGAACTGGCGGATGAGGTTGATCCGCCCGATCTCGAGCGCCTTGCGCACGCCGCTCATGGCGCCACCAGCCGGCGCGCCCGAAGCACCCCGATGGCGCCCGTGACCAGCCCCATCACGAGCAGGACCACGACCGCGGGCGCGGCCGTCGCGATGCCGCCCCCCGCCCCGTGCAGATCGCCCAGCCCGCGCAGGAACCAGCCGTGGGGCGTGAACAGCGACAGCGTCGCGAACGCCTCGGGCGCCTGGGCGCTGGGCGCGAACGTGCCGCCGACGATCGCGAGCGTGATGCCCACGGCGGCCGTGGCGTTTCCAGCCGCCGCCTCCGACTTCGCGAACGAGATGACCAGCGCCGACACGCCCAGCGCGGCCACGATCGCCGCGAACAGGAGTGCGGCGACGCCGGCCGGCGGTCCCCACGACGCGCCGATCAGCACGGTGGTCGCGATGACGAGCGTGGTCATCGCGACGAGGCTCATCGCGAACGCGCCCAGCAGCTTGCCGACGAGGATCGTGCCGGGACCCACGGGCGCGGCGAGGATCCGGCGGAGCGTGCCCTGGCGACGCTCGGCGAACACGCTGAGCAGCCCGGCCTGCGCGGAGAAGAACAGAAACAGGATCGCCATCGACGCGCTGAAGAACGTCGCCAGGTCGAGCGCGCGCAGGTCGGTCGTGACCTCGACCACGGCCACCGGTGGCGGGGCGGCCGCGGCCGCCTGCGCGATCCGCTGGTGATCCGCGGCCGAGAGCGGTGCCCCGGAGAGCTCGCCCACGGTCGCGACGGCGAGCTGGATCCCCACGACGCCCTCGCCGAACCGCGCCGCGACCGCCCGCGCCACGTCCGTCGCCAGCCCGCGCGGGCGGGACCCGCCGATCTCGCGCGTGACGGGGCGCCCCGACTCGCTCGCCGACGTGAACCCCTGGGGGATGATGAACGCCGAGTCGGCGTCGCCGTTGGCGACGGCCGCCCGTGCAGCCTCCTCGGTCGGCGCGTCGGTGACGTCGGCCACGCCCGCTCTCGCCACACCGCCGAGCACGTCGTTCCGCAGGACCATCGCCAGCTCGCCACCGTCGAGGTCGGTGACCACCCACGTCGCGTGGAACGCGGCGCTGGGCCCGATGAGCCGGCTGAAGATCAGCGCCAGCCCAAGCGGGGCGACGATCGCGAAGATCAGCGCCGACCGGTCACGGAACCGCTGACGGAGGTCCTTGGCGGCGATCAGGAGCGCGATGCGCAGCGCCGACACGTCACTCCGCGCTGTCGCGCAGCGCCCGGCCCGTCAGGTGCAGGAACACGGCCTCGAGGTCGGGCTCGATCACGTCCACGCCCCGGACGACCGCGCCCGCGCCCTCGGCGGCGCTCAGGATTCGCGTCAACAGGCCCCGGGCGTTGGCGACCAGGATCTCGAGCTGGTCGCTGTGCTCGCCGACCTCCTGGACCCCGTCGACCGCCCGGACCGCGGCCGCGGCCGCGGCGACGTTGCCGCTGACCGAGAGCCGGACGCGGTCACGCTCGCCGATCGATGCCACGAGGTCGCGGGTCGTGCCCTCGGCCCGGATCTCGCCGCCGTCGATGATCCCGACCCGGTCGCACAGCCGCTCGGCCTCCTCGAGGTAGTGGGTCGTGTACAGGATCGCCATGCCCTGCCGCCCGAGCGCCGCGACCGACTCGAGGATCGCGTTGCGGCTCTGGGGGTCCACGCCGACGGTCGGCTCGTCGAGCAGCAGCAGCCGCGGTCGATGCAGCAGACCGATGCCGATGTTGAGCCGGCGCTGCATGCCGCCGCTGAAGGTCTCGATCCGATCGCCGGCCCGCTCGGTGAGGCCGATGAGCGCGAGGACCTCGCGCACCCGGTCCTTGAGCTGGCTGCCGCCGAGCCCGTAGAGCCGGCCGAAGAACACGAGGTTCTCGCGCGCCGAGAGGTCCGGGTAGATCGCGAGCTCCTGGGGGACGTAGCCGATGCCCGCCTTGGCCGCGACCTCCCCGACGTCGATCGCCTTGCCGTCGAGGGTCACCTCGCCCGTGTCGCGCGTGAGCAGCCCGCAGACCATCGAGATCGTCGTCGTCTTGCCGGCGCCGTTGGGCCCCAGCAGGCCGTAGGTCTCGCCCTCGTGGATCTCGAAGCTGACGCCGCGGACGGCCTCGAGCGCGCCGTAGCGCTTGTGGAGGTCGCGGACGCTCAGGACGACCGGCCGCTCGGTGACGGGCGGCCGATCGTCGGCCTCGACGGGCTCCTCGTCGAGATCCGGCGCCGTCGGGTCGACGGCGGATTCCTCGCTGGGATCGGCGGCCGACTCGGGCTCGGCTTCGGACGACATGTGTTCGGCACCCTCCTCCACGCCATCGCGCCGGCGGCGCGGACCATCATCCATCGTTTCGTGACCGGCCGCGCGTTGGCCAGTGCCGGATGGCCTACACGCGCTTGCGCGCCTTCCAGGCCTCCTCGCAGGGCCACTGGCGGGCCCACTCGACGCTCATCCAGGGGTAGGTCGTCGTCGCGCCCTCCGGCGCCTGGATCTCCACGAGGTCCTCGACCTCGAACCCGTTCGCGCCCAGCAGCCGGATCCAGTCGCCATGGGCGAGGTGGAACTCGACCGACTCGGGTTCGTCGGGCC
>DATDJA010000391.1:0-6722 GCA_036520795.1 Candidatus Limnocylindrales bacterium | reverse complement strand
GAGCAGCAACCCGACGACGATCGGGAGCAGGACGTCGCTCGTCGATGCGGCGGGCTCGGTCGGCGCGGCGGACGGGGCCGGGGTTGGCGGGACGGGCGACGGGGTGACTGGCGGGGCTTCCGTGACGGAGGGCTCCGGCGTGATGACGTCGTTCTCGGTCGGCGAGACCGTTGGCGACGGCGTCGGCTCTCCCGATGGCTCCGGGGTAGGCGCGGGGCTGTCCGAGGGTTCGACGGAGGCCGGCGGCTCCTCGACCTTGAAGGTCAGCTGGCCGCGCTCGATGTCGCCGTCATCGGCTGACGCCGAGGTCCACTTGATCAGGTACTTGCCGGGGCCGAGCGTGAGACCGTCCAGCGTCATCGCGCGCGGGCCTGCTACCTCACCGACGCCAAGGTTGTCGTCACCGAGCAGGAGCCGGAACGAGCTCTTCGATGCGTCGAGCCGCTCGGTGAACGTGAGCCTGATCGTCGTCGGCGGGGTGTCGAGGACGGCGCCGTCGGCCGGATCGGCGGTGTCGAGCTCCGCGTGGGCGAGCGCAGTGCCGGCGGCGAGGCCGAGGGCGACGATCGCCAGGAGCGCGCCGATGAGGGATGGACGGACGATGGAACTGGGCTTCGTGCTCACGAGAGCGGAGTCTAGCCGCGGCTCCGATTCCGTGCGGTTCCCGGGCGCCGGACGCGAAACGGCCGGTCACCCGCAACGCCGGCCCGCCTCGAGGAGCAAGGCGACCGGGGTCGCGGCTGACCGGCCGCCCCGCTGACTGGCCGGGCGTCGGCCCGGTGGATCAGGCGTGCTGGCCGGCGACGGCGCTGCCGATCGAGATCAGGCGACGTCCGATCGTCCAGCGGGTCCGGTCCAGCAACCCCGCCCGGTCGGACGTGTTCCTGGGTCCCCGGCTGGCGCGCAGCTCGCTCGAGGTCTCGTACAGGTCGTGGATGCGGTCCCCGACGAGGGGATTGACCTCGGTCGGGTTCGTCGTCTGGTACATGGGCGTCGTCCTCGCGGTGTCCTTCCAGTCCGTTGCTGGTCTTACGTGTGTTAGGTACTCATCTAACTCGGCGCCGCGTCGAAACGCGGCATGAATGTGGGGGGACTTAGGTGAGGTAGTGCTTGAGCTCGGTCGACGCGTCGTCGAGACGGTCGCGTCGGAGGCTGTAGTAGGAGAGGCCGCCCTCCTCGGTCAGCGTCACGAGGCCCGCGGCCCGGAGCTGCGCGAGGTGGTGCTTGATGGTCGGCTTGCTGAGCTCGAGGCGCTCGGCGATCTCGGTCAGGTACCAGTCACGGTCCCGCAGGAGCCGCAGGATCCGGAGCCGCGTGTCGTCGCCCAGCGCGCGGTGCAGGCGCAGCACGCCTGCCGGCGGCGCCAGCGGGTCGCTGGGCTCGAGGGCCCCGTCCGAGACCGGGTAGACGAACATCCGCCAGTCGCCGCCGGCGAAGGTGAAGTTGTACGGCCTCGCCAGGTACGACGGCGCGAGCACGACGCGCCGCACGCCCGGCTCCGACAGCCAGCGGATGCCGTTGGTCGTGCGCTCGATCAGGTCCGCGGGGCGAAGGCGGGCGCGATCGCCCGCCCGGAGGGCGACGTCCCGCTCGATGATGCTGGCGACGCGCGGCTCGATCTCCTGGTACAGCGGGAGCCAGGCCTCCAGGAGGTCACTGACCTCGCCCACGAGCTCGTCCCCGTCGCCGAGGATCCGGCTGAGCCAGCCGTGCTTGTGCTCGGGCCAGGAGGCAAGGACGGCATCGACGGCGGTTCGGTCGCCATCCAGGGCAGCATCGATCTCCGCCTCTCGGGCCGGGTCGCGCAGCTGGTCCGCGAGCACGGCCGCGGCGAATTCGCGACCCGGCGTCCGCTTGAGCAGCGCGGCAAAGGCGGCGGCGTCCGCGACCTCGGGCAGATCCACGATCAGGCCCGTCCCGAAGATGCACAGCTCGGAGTCAGTGGCCGGCCGGAGGTGGTCGGGGAGGGCCCTGCGGGCCTTCTCGAGCCAGCGGCGGTCCTCGTCGGGCAGCTCGTCGTGCTGGCCGACGTCGGAGGCGAGGCTGATCGCGAAGTCGAACGCGGTCCGCACGTCGAACCGGGCCGGCATACCGGTGCCTGCCCCGACGTCGCGCACCATCGCACGCCCGCTCGGGGCGGTCGCGGTGCTCGGCGTGATCTGGCGGGGAGAGGGTGTCATCGGTGTCCCGGTTGGAGTGGTCGTTCGAACTGATCGAACTCGTGTTAGACGACTATCTAACATCGACTCCGCACCTGTCAAGCCCTGCGCGACCGTCGCGCGTGGTTCGTTCTCAGGGCCGTCCCGACGTCGTGCTTGGCAGGCAACGAAGTGCGGCACATGGCCGCTCGCCAGCCAGCCCGACCGCTGATCGTGCATGCCAGGCAACGAATCCGGGTCCCCAAGGGCGCCGCGACTTCCTACGGGACTCGCGCGTGCCCAGGAGGCACGAAACCGCCGCGAGGCTCCGCCCGGGACGCCGTTCGACCCTAGAGCGTTGCCTGCGAGTCACCACGGCGTCGGTGAAACGCGCCCCGACGACGGGGTCGCCATACAATCGGCCTCCCAGCCCCGCGTCGCCCGAGGTCCCGCTTCGCATGCCCGTTCCCGTCGTCGAGTTCACCGACGAGCGCCTGCCCAACGGCCTGCGCCTGATCGTCGCCGAGGACCACCTCGCGCCTGTGGTGGCCGTCAACGTCTGGTACAACGTCGGCTCCAAGAACGAGGTTCCGGGCAAGACCGGGTTCGCGCACCTGTTCGAGCACGTGATGTTCCAGGGGTCCGCGCACGTCGGCAAGGCCGAGCACATGGCGCTCATCCAGGCGGCCGGCGGCACGCTCAACGGGACGACCTGGCTCGACCGCACCAACTACTACGAGACGATGCCCTCGCACCAGCTCGAGCTGGCTCTGTTCCTCGAGGCGGACCGGATGGGCTCGCTGCTCGACGCGCTCAGCCAGGAGAACCTCGACAACCAGCGCGAGGTCGTGAAGAACGAGAAGCGCTGGAGCTACGACAACCGGCCGTACGGCACCTGGAACGAGAAGCTGCTCGGGCACCTCTACCCAGAGGCGCATCCGTACCACCACCCGACGATCGGATCGATGGCGGACCTCGACGCGGCCTCGGTCGACGACGTCAGCGCGTTCTTCCGGACCTGGTACGCGCCGAACAACGCGGTGCTGTCGGTGGTCGGGGACTGCGATCGCGCCCAGGTGCGCGCGTGGGCCGACAAGTACTTCGGCCCGATCCCGGCCAACGATGCGCTGCCGCCCCCGCCGGACCTGTCGCTCCCCGCGCTGATCGGCGAGGAGCGCCGCGAGACCGTCGAGGATCGCGTGCCGCTGCCTCGCGTCTACGTCGCCTTCCGGGCCCCGGTCTTCGGCGATCGCCGGCTCGACGCGCTCGACCTCGCCTCGCAGATCCTCGCCGGCGGCAAGGGGAGTCGGATGCATCGCCGCCTCGTCCGCGAGGAGCGCCTCGCTCAGGACGTCGCGATGTTCACGCTGCCGTTCATCGGCGGGGCGTCGATCAACGTGGGCTGGGTGACCGTCCGGCCGGGCGTCGACATCGCCACGGCCGAGGCCGCCTATCTCGCGGAGCTCGAACGCCTCGCGGCCGAGCGGCCCACCGCCGACGAGCTCGAGCGCGCCAAGGCGCTCACCGAAGCCGACGAGCTGGGTGCTCTGGCACGCGTCGAGGAGCGCGCCGACCGCCTGTCGATGTACGCGACCCTGTTCGATGACCCGGCCATGGTCAACACCCTGCTGCCGCGCTACCTCTCCGTGACCGCCGACCAGATCCGCGACGCGGCCCGCGAGGTGTTCCGAGCGGACAACCGCGTGGTCCTGACCTACCTGCCCGCCGCCGCGGACGCCGCCCCCGACGACGCCCCGCGCGACGCGTCCGACGAGGAGGCGGCATGAGCGGCCTCGAGCTCGTCGCGGAGCGACCGGTCCCGGGCGAGCCGCGGGCCTACGAGTTCCCAGCCACCGTCCGGACGCAGCTCGCCAACGGCCTGCGTGTGATCGTCACGCCGATGCCCGGTCGCGCGCTCGTGGCGGCGTCCCTGGTCATCCGCGCGGGCGCCGGCGACGAGCCCGCGGAGCTGGGTGGCGCCACGGTCCTCGCGGCCCGCGCGCTCACCGAGGGCACCGAGGTCCGCGACGCCGTCGCGCTGACCGAGGCCGCTGAGCGCCTCGGCGCGTCGCTCCACGCCGAGGCCGGCTGGGACTCCACGTTCGCCGGGCTGGACGTGCCGGGGTCGCGGCTCGTGCCCGCGCTGGCGCTGCTGGCCGAGGTCCTCCAGCGTCCGGCGTTCCCGGAGCGCGAGGTCGACCGCCTCAGGGACGAGCGGCTGACGGACCTGCTCCAGGCCAAGGCAGATCCGCGGCGCCGCGCCGAGGAGGCATTCGTGGCGGCGATCTACGCGCCGTCGAGCCCCTACCACCGGCCCTCGGGTGGAGCGGCAGAGACGGTCGAGACGCTGACGGCCGCCGAGCTGCGGACGATCCACGACCGCGACATGGACCCTGCCCGCGCCGCGATCGTGATCGCCGGCGAGGTCGAGCCGGATGCCGTCATCCGCGACGTCGAGGCGCTGTTCGGAGGCTGGGCGGCGGCGTCGGCCGCGGCGACCCCCGGCGCCATCGACGACACCTCCGCCGTCACCGGCCGCTTCGTCAACGTCGTCCATCGCCCGGGGTCTGTCCAGACCGAGATCCGGGTCGGACATCCGGCGCTGCGCCGGCGGCAGCCGGACTTTCACGCCGTCTCGGTGATGGGCGCGATCCTCGGGGGCCTGTTCAACTCGCGGCTCAACATGAACCTGCGCGAGGACAAGGGCTACACGTACGGCGCGAGCGCCGGCTTCGACATGCGCCGCGCCCGCGGCCCCTTCGCCGCGCGTGCAGCCGTGAACTCCGAGGTCACGATCCCCGCGCTCCGCGAGCTGCTCGCCGAGCTCGAGCGGATTCGCGAGGAGCCTGTCTCGGGCGCGGAGCTGCGCGCGGCCCGCGACTTTCTCATCGGCGTGTTCCCGCTCCGCTTCGAGACGCCGGGTCCAGTGGCCGGATCGCTGGCCGGTCTGTTCGTGCACGAGTTGCCCGACGACGAGCTGGTCCGCTATCGGGCGGCGATCGAGGCGGTCACGGCGGCCGACGTCCAGCGGGTCGCGCGCGAGCACATCCGCCCCGACGCGTCGGCCATCGTGCTCGTCGGCGACAACGCCCAGTTCGGCGAGGCGCTTGCGGGCGAGGATCTCGGCCCGGTCACGTTGATCGAGGACACCGAGGGCTGACGTTCGCCCCGGTCGCCTGAAACCTTTTCGCGGGACGGCGCCTCAGGTGGGGTAGTGCGGCCAACAGGCAGGCACGCACAGCCATCATCGGAGTTGCCCAAGCGATGAAGACCACGCACCGCATGATCCGTTCGATCGGGACCTCGGTCGTCGCGCTGTTCCTGATCGCCGGAGCGTCGTTCGCGACGACGGCCTTCGTCGGTGGAGCGCGTCAGGTGGACACCGCGCCGGCGGCGCAGAACGAAGAGGACGCGAGCGACGCGCTCGAGACCGAGGAGCCGACCGAGACCGCGGACGACGAGACCGCCGAACCGGCCGAGACCGACGAGGTCGAGACCGAAGAGCCGTCGGAGACCGCCGAAGCGGACGAGACCGAGGAGCCGTCCGCCGACGACAGCGGCGGCCACCATCGGCGGGGCCACGCCTCGAACGACGTCGACGACAACAGCGGGCCCGGCAAGGGCAACGAGGAAGGCGACGACGACGACCAGGGCGAGAACGAGGACGCCAGCGACGACCACGGCGATGGGGACCACGAGGACGCCAGCGACGACCACGACGACGACGATGGCGATGACGACGACGATGACGACCACGGTGGCGACTCCGGCCACGATGGGTCGGGCGACGACGACGGCGGATCGGGCCACGACGGGCCCGGCGACGACTGAGTCGATTGGCCCATCCGGCCCTCTTGGTCCATGACCTCTGTCCCGCGATGCGAACCGCGCCGACGCCCGAGCATGTCGACGGGAGCCGGCGCGGCTTCATCGAGCGCGAGCGACCTGTCGCGCGCGACCCCGGACGCGGAGGACGAGGCGACGGAACGGGCGCGGACGACCATCGTCGACTCTGGAGCCACGAGCGATGAGCGCCAGGTCGTCGACGCTATCCTCGCCGGGGACGCGGGCGCCTTCCGGCAGCTCGTCGAGCGCGAGAGCCGCTCGGTCATCGCGACCTGCACCCGGATCCTCGGCGACCGCGCCGAGGCCGAGGACGTCGCCCAGGAGGCATTCGTGATCGCGTACCGGTCACTCGCCTCGTGGCGCGCCGACGGGCCGTTCGGCGCATGGTTGTCGCGGATCGCCGTCCGGCTGGCCGTCCGGCGGGCCGCACAGCGCAAGCAGGTCGCATGGCTCGACCCGATCGACGCGTCCGGCTCGGGCGACGACCGGGTGCGCGCCGGAGGCGTCGACGGTGCCGATCCCGCGTCCAGCCTCCTGCGATCCGAGCGCGACGCCGAGCTGCGGGCCGCCGTGGCATCGCTCGACGAGCCCTACCGCGAGGTCGTCGCGATGCGCTTCTTCGCGGAGCGCTCGCTGCTCGAGATCGCCGCGGCGACGGACCGGCCGCTGGGCACCGTGAAGACCCACTTGCACCGCGGCCTGGCACGGCTCCGTCGCACCCTCGATGAGACCGACCGA
>DATDJA010000390.1:0-4679 GCA_036520795.1 Candidatus Limnocylindrales bacterium | reverse complement strand
GCTCGGGGTCGAACGCGGCCGCGGCACCGATCGACTGCTGGAACGAGATCGCCCCGCGCGCGAGCAGGCCGTGGAGCGTCTCCTCGTGGAGGATGGCCGGGATCCCGAGGCGCGTCTCCTCGACCAGGAACCGCTGGATCTCGTTGCCGGCCGCGGCCGCGCCCGCCGCGTCGAGGTTGGTCGCGCCGGCGACGCGGCTGATCTGACCGATTCCGGAGCCGAGCCGGACCCGGAGGAGGGCAGGGTCCAGCTCGGTCTCGCTCCGGAACAGCTCGAACGACCACATCGACCCGAGCTGGGCGATCTTTTCGTCGAGCGTCATGCGTGCGAGCAGGTCCGCCACGCGCTGCTCGATGGGCAGGCTGGGGTCGCGGTAGCGTGCCTGGGTGGTCGTCATCAGCCCTTCACCGCCCCGGACGTGAGGCCGCCCACCAGCTGGCGCTCGGCGATCGCGTAGAAGACGATCGCCGGGATGATCCCGACCACGGTGAACGCGAGGACGCGCGCCTGGTCGGATGAGTACTGGGTCGAGAAGTTCTGGGCGCCGAGCGGAAGGGTCCACTGCTCCGCGCCGTTGAGCACGACGAGCGGTAGCAGGAATGCGTTCCAGGTCGTAACCACGGCGAGGACGCTGACGGTCGCGAGGGCGGGCCGCGCCAGGGGCAGCAGGACGCGCCAGAAGAAGGCGAACGAGCTGCAGCCGTCGATCCGCGCGGCGTCCTCGAGCTCCGCAGGGATGCTCCGGAAGAACGGGCGCAGAATGACGATCGTGAGCGGCAGCGCGAACGCCGCCTGTGGCAGGGCCACGCCCCATGGCGTGCCCATGAGGCCGAGGTTCCGCAACAGGATGAACAGCGGCAGGATCGCAACGGCCGTCGGGAACAACAGCCCGAACACGAACAGCGTGAACAGGGCCTCGCGGCCGCGGAACTGCATCCGGGCGAACACGAAGGCCGCCATCGACGCGAACACCACGGCGATCGTGACCGAGATGAAGGCGATCAGCAGGCTGTTGCCGAACTCCCCCCAGAACGTCGGGGCGCTCTTGCCGACCAGGACCTCCTCGTAGTTCTCGAGGACCCACGGATCGGGCAGGATCTGGCCCGGGTTCGCCGCCAGCTGGCCGTTGGTCTTGAAGCCGCCGAGGACCGCATAGCCGATCGGGATGAGGATCGCCACGGCCACGGCGACGAGGACGATGTAGGCGACGATCCCGAGCAGGCTCGGACGGGCGACGCGGATGCCCATCCACCGGGCCGTATCCGACGGGGCGCCAACGTTGGTCGTCGTGGTCGCCATCGGGTCAGCCACCGAACGTCGTGAGGGCGCCCTCGGTGTCGCGCCGGAGCACGAACCGCTGGTACGCCAGGGCGACCACGAGGCTGAACAGGAACAGGATCACCGCGAGCGCCGAGCCGTAGCCCATCTGCGTGCCCTTGAAGCCGGCCTTGAACATGGAGATCGCCATCGTGTTCGACGCGTTGAGCGGACCGCCGGCCGTCATGACCCAGATCATGTCGAACAGCTGGAGCGCGCCGATCATCGACAGGAAGACCGACACCCGGATCGTCGGCCCGAGCAGCGGCAGCGTGACGTGGCGGAACGCCTGGCGCTTGTCGGCGCCGTCGATCAGCGCCGCCTCCTCGAGCTCTTTGGGGATCCCCTGCAGGCCCGCCAGCATGAGGATCATGTGGAAGCCGAAGTATTTCCACGAGATGATCACGAACATGGTGATCATCACGACGTTCGTGTCGCCGAACCAGTCCTGGACGAGGGCGCCCAGGCCAACGGTGGACATGGCCGAGTCCACGAATGCGTCCGGCTGCAGGAGCAACCGGAACACGATCCCGGTGACCGCCTCGGACAGCACGTAGGGCAGGAAGAACAGGAGCCGGAACACGGCCCGCCCCGGGAACCGCCGGTTGAGCATGACCGCCAGCGCCAGCGAGAACGGGATCTGGATGGCCAGCGACAGGACGATGATCAGCACGTTGTTGCCGATCGCTGCCCTGAAGGGAGCGCTCGACAGCGCTGTCTCGTAGTTCTTGAGCCCGATGAAGTCGGTGAGCGGCTGGAGGCCGTTCCACTTGTACAGGCTGTAGTGCCCGGCCTGGACGATGGGGATGAGCACGAACAGGACGTACAGCGCGAGTGCGGGCAGCAGGAACAGGGCGATCGTCAGTGACTTCGACCGTCGTGCCCCGCTGCCGTTCCCGCGCGTGCGGGCGCTCAGTGCCGTCATCAGGATCCTTCACCCACGCCGTGGAATCGAGCGGGCCGGCTGGGGCCGGCCCGCTCCCGTTGCGAGTCTACGAGCCGTGAGCTCGCAGATCGGTCCTACTGGGCGGCCGCGGCGTCGGTGATCGCCTGGCACACCGCGGCGGGATCCGAGGCTCCGGCGAACAGCGCCATCGTCGCCTCGTTGAACGTCTGGCCCAGCGTGCCGGTCGTCGCCTGGTCGAGATAGAGCTGCATGAACTGCGCAGCCCCACGACCGGCGAGGACGGCCTGCAGGTTGGGATCGGTGACGGTGCTCTCGGTGCCGACGGTGGTCGAGAGGCCGATGCCGTCGGTGTTGAGCTTGTTCTGGTTCTCGACGCTCATGAAGTACTTCAGGAAGTCGATCGCCTCCGGCGGTGCGTCCTTGCCGACCGCGATGCCGTTGCCGCCACCGACGCCGTCGGTCGCTGCGCCCGCCCCGCCGGTGATGGCCGGGAAGGCGAACCAGCCGAGGTCCTCGCCGAGGCCCTGCTTGTCCGCGCTCTGGTCCCGCTGGACGGACGGGGCCCACTGGCCCATCAGCTCCATCGCCGCCTTGCCGTTGCCGACCGCGGCCGCTTCCTCGTTGTAGGTCGCGCCCTTGTAGCCGGCCTGGTACGGCTCGAGCGCATTCAGAGCGACCACGGCCTCACCGGCCTTGACGCAGGCGTCGGTGTTCCAGTCGCCGGTCTGGACCATCTGGGCCAGCGCCTCGCCGCCACCCTGGCGGAGCACGAGGTAGGTCCACAGGTGCATCGACGGCCACATGTCCTTGCCGGCGATCGCGAGCGGCGTGATGCCCGCGTCCTTGAGCTTCTTGACGGCCGCGAGGTACTCGTCCCAGGTCGCCGGCGGCGCGGTGATGCCCGCATCGGCGAACAGCTTCTTGTTGTACCAGAAGCCGATCATGCCCATGTCCCACGGGATGCCGTACTGCTTGCCGT
The DNA here is from genome assembly GCA_036520795.1 of Candidatus Limnocylindrales bacterium. GTDB lineage: Bacteria > Chloroflexota > Limnocylindria > Limnocylindrales > CSP1-4 > CAIXZV01. The sequence continues at coordinate 1,476 of DATDJA010000390.1, read as the reverse complement.
TGTAGGCGTAGATGCTCATCGCACCCGGGTTGACCGTGCTCGCCCACGACGCGACGTCCGCGGTGATGTCCTTGAGCAGCCCGGCGTCGGCCTGCTGGGCCATGACGCCGCCGCCCCAGGACTGGAACAGGTCGGGCACATCGCCTGCCTGCATCGAGGTGGCGAGCTTGGTCTTGAACGCCTCGTTTTCCTGAACGGTGAGGTTGATCTTCACGTTCGGGTGCTCGGCCATGTAGGCCTTGGCGATGTTCTCGAAGTCGGTCTTGCCGGGGTCACCGGTGGTGATGTGCCACCAGTCGAACTCAACCGGGGCCATGGCCTCGGATGCGGCCTCGGTCGGGGCCTCCGAGGCTGCCGGCGTCGCGGCCGCGGGGGTCGGTGCGGCGGCCGACGGGGCGCTCGTTGCGCTCCCACCGGAACAGGCGGCGATGAGCACGGCTGTGCTCGCAAGCACTCCGAACATGCGCAAGCGCGTTGACACGGTCGACCTCCTCCTGTGCCCGTCACCCGAGGCTCTCAGGCCTCGTGAGTCGGCGGGCGCTCCTCCAGTGTCCGAGACGTTGTCGCGAAAGTTTCGGTTCGGTGCCAGATCGGTTTCGCGCCGAACCGTAACCGCCCGACGGACCGCCGTCAAGCCCAAGCCGTCGGACGTGTCCGGCAACGAACGGGGGCGCCTCGGGGCCGCCATTTGGGGCTGGTCGACGCTGAAAGTTTCGGTATGCTGCGCGGATGGCGATCTCGAGCACGCCCTCCTCAAGGCGCAAACCGGGCACCACGACGATCGCGGACGTCGCGGAGCTGGCGGGGGTGTCGGTTCCGACCGTGTCCAAGGTGATCAACGGCCGGGCCGACGTGTCGGCAGAGACGCGCCGACGCGTCGAGGCGGCGATCAGGGAGAACGGCTACCAGCGGCCCGTGAGCAATGCCCGTCGAGCGCCGCTGCTCGAGGTCATTTTCCACGAACTCGAAAGCGAGTGGGCGCTGGAGATCGTCCGGGGCGTCGAGCGGGTCGCCGGGCAGCACCAGCTGGCGGTCGTCCTCTCTGAGATGCAGGGCCGCCGGCGGCCCGGTCGAAGCTGGATCGAGGGAGTGCTCGCGCGCCGGCCGACGGGCGTGATCGCCGTGTTCTCCGACCTCAGCGAGGGCATGCGCGTCCAGCTGCGGACGCGCGGCATCCCGTTCGTGATCGTCGACCCGACCGGCGAGCCGCTCCACGACACGCCGTCGATCGGGGCGACCAACTGGAACGGCGGCCTGACGGCGACGCGTCACCTGCTGGGTCTCGGGCATCGGCGGATCGGCGTGATCGGCGGGCCGGCCTGGATCCTGTGCAGCCGCGCCCGCCTCGACGGCTATCGCGCGGCGATGGACGAGGCCGGCGTCCCGATCGACCCGCAGCTGATCAGCCACGGCGAGTTCCACGTGGAGGAGGGGATCGACCGCGGGCGCGCGCTGCTCGCGCTCGCGGACCGGCCC
>DATDJA010000389.1:0-7925 GCA_036520795.1 Candidatus Limnocylindrales bacterium | reverse complement strand
TAAAGCCGGGGCACCACCGTGAAGAGCGTCGAATCGAAGAAGGCGAGGGCGGTCCGGGCCTCGTCGAGCGGCGTCGGCGCCACCGTCCGCAGGTCGGAGGTCCGCCACAGGAGCGTGATCTCCTCGCGCAGGCGTCGCCGGACGTCGCGATCCTCGGCACGGGTGAGACGCGGGTCGTCGAGGCGCTCGAGGAGCGCCGCACAGCGACGGAGTGCCACGAGCGCGGTCCGCCGGCGCGCCTCCGTGGGGTGGGCCGTCAGGACCAGTGCGATCGAGACGGCCTGGACGGCAGCATCGAGCGCCTCATCGGACCGCCCGTCGCGCCGCAGGATCGCCACGGCCTCGGCGACCGAGTCGTCGAGGATCCCGTCCCGGGCGGCCCGCTCGCGACGGCGCAAGGCGCGGACGCGACCGCGCGCCTCTACGAGGTTGACGAGCTGGAAGTACAGCGCGAACGCGGTGATGACCGCTTCGATCGTGCCGAGGTCCAGGTCCGCGAGGTCCTCGTCGAGCTGCTGCCGCTCCGCCGGGTCGTCGTCGAGACGCAGCGCGATGGCGCGTCGCCGGACGCGCTCCACGAGGTCGAACACGTCCGGACCCGCCTGTTCGGCGACGATCTGGCCGAGCAGGGACCCGAGGAGCCGGACCTCGGCGGCGAGCGTGTCCGGGGCGCCCGCGGTCCCGATCCCGCCGGGCTCCGGGCGGACCTCGATCGCGGATCGACGTCGCGATGTGGCGGTCACGAGGCGAGACATTGCGGACCGGACCGGTTCGCAACCTTTCCCTGACCGCAACCTTTCTCGGGCCCATCCTTCCCTACGCTTGTAAGGTGATGGCCATGCCGGACTCTCGTCGTCCTCCCGTCCGGTCGCGCACGCCGGTGCCGACGCTGGGCGAGACCGCGCCAGGGACGACCGGCGATCGGGGCGACCAGCTCGATCAGCTGCGGTTCCTGCACCAGGTCCTTCGGCTCGCGACGACCGCGCGAACGTGGGACGAATTGCTGGGCACGGTCGTCGACGGGACCCGCGACGCGCTCCACGCGGACGTCTCCTCCCTCTACCTGCTGGACCGAGATGGAGCGTACCTGACCCTCGCCGCCACGAACGGCCTCGACCGCTACCAGATCGGCCGCGCCCGCGTCCCGTTCGGCGAGGGCGTCACGGGTCGTGTCGCCGAGGCACAGCGCCCGCTCGTCATCCCCGATGTCAAGGCGGACCCGCGGTTCCTGTGGGTCCGCGGCATCGACCAGCGCCGGTTCGTCGCCTCGATGCTGTCGGTGCCGCTCACCTGGCACGACCAGACCGTGGGGGTCCTCAACGTCCAGACGGAGCAGCCACGCGACTTCAGCGCACAGGACGTCGACCAGCTGAGCGCAGTCGCCGACCTGTTGGCGGGCATCGTCGAGATGGGGCGGCAGCAATCGGAGGCCGTGGCGCGCGTCGAGGCGCTCAAGGCCATCGATGAAGCCCGCAGCGAGCTCATCGCGCTCGTGACCCACGAGCTGCGGACGCCCCTGGCCGTCGTGCGGGCGTACACGGACCTCCTCGCCGACGAACCCGTGCTCGAGGGCCGCAAGTCCCGGGATCCCGTGCGGCGGGCGACGCGGGCGGCCTGGCACCGTGGGACGCTCGAGCAGGTCGAACGGCTGGACCGCCTGGTCGACTCGATCCTCGAGTCGGTGCGCGTCGTCCCGGATCGCCCCCCGGACCTGCGCACGATCGACCTCGGCATGATGGTCGACGAGCTGCTGGGCGACCTTGGCCCGCTCCTCGCGCGGCACCGCTTCCGGATCGCGGGCTCGCGGCGCCTGCACGCGATGGCCGACCGCGGGCGCCTGCGCCAGGTGCTCGAGCACCTGCTCGAGAACGCCGTCAAGTACGCCCCCTCTGACACCGCGATCGAGATCGACTGGCGCCTGGAGGAGGGGATCGTGCGGCTCGAGGTGACCGACGAGGGGCCGGGCATCCCCGAGGAGTGGCGCGACCGGATCTTCGAACCGTATGCACGCCACGAGACCGCGACCGCGCGGGGCTCGGGCATCGGCCTCTACGCGGCGCGGCGGCTCGCCGAGTCCATGGGCGGCCAACTGTGGTGCGAGCCGGCGCCATCCGGTGGCGCGAGGTTCGTGCTCGCGCTCCCCGCCGCCGTGGCGGTCTGACATGACACCCAACGACGATTGACGGAAGGCTGGGCGAGACGACGATGATCGGCACGAGACCGCTACGGATCCTGGTGGTGGACGACGACCCGGCGATGGTCGGCGCGATCACCGCGCTGGTCGGCACCGAGGGCCACCAGGTGATCACCGCGTACGACGGCCTCACCGCCGTGAAGCGCTACCGCGAGGAGCGGCCGGACCTCGTGCTGCTCGACCTCGCGATGCCCGGGCCCGACGGGTTCACGGTGATCGGCCAGCTGCGGGCGACCGGCAACGTCCCCGTCCTCGTCGTGTCCGGCGAGAGCGCCGAGGCGGCCAAGGTCAAGGCGCTGGGAATCGGCGCCGACGACTACCTCGTGAAGCCGTTCGGCAAGCAGGAGCTGCTCGCGCGGATCTCGGCCGTCATGCGCCGGGTCGACCTGGCCGGCACGGGCCGCATCGGCGGTAACGGCGACGGCCCCGCGGGGGTCCTGACCGCCGGCTCGCTGACCCTGGAGCCCGCCCGCCACGAGGCGCGCGTCGGGGCCATCGCGCTCAATCTGACGCCGACCGAGTTCCGGCTGCTCGAGGCGCTGGTCCGCGCGGGTGGCGACCTCGTCGCGCACCACAGGCTGGCCCGCGCAGGCTGGCCGGCCGAGCCCGACCCGGACCTCCTGTGGCTCAAGCCACATCTCGCCCGGCTGCGCTCCAAGCTCGAGGCCGTCGGGGGCCCGCGGATCGTCGCCGTGCGCTCCGTGGGCTACCGGATCGAGGCCGACGAGCCCGCCTGACAGCGACCCGGAAAGACGTTCGGAAAATCGGGCTGACTGGCCCATAGCGCCTTCACGGGCCTAGGGCTACACTCCCGCTGGCCCGCTCGCCGTGAGGCCGATCCCGTCATGACGGGCCACATTGTCAGGCCGAAGAATCGAAGGGGAAAGCCGGGTGCTCACCCGCTCGCGTTTCGCGGCGCTCGTCGCGCTGGCGCTCGTCCTCGTCGCGGCAGCCCCCGCAGGCGCCGCTACCCCTTCGGCGCGCATTGCCGCCGACGCCGCGGCATACGACGGCCGCCTGATCGTCGTCTGGAAGGGCGCCGCGCCGAAGTCGCTCCGGATGCCGGGCGTCGCCTCCACCGAGCGCACCTCGCGCCCGATGCGATCGGTCGTCACGACGCTGCCGGGACGAACGGCGCTGGTCGCCGCGGCCCTGCGGGCCAACCCGGACGTGCTGGTCGTCGTGCCCGACGCCAGGATGTCCCTGCTCGACTGGCCCGACGACGGCAGCCCGTCCGACCCGTTGTTCGCGGGCCAGAAGGACCTCGAGCAGATCGGCGTGCCGGATGCCTGGCCGACGACCACCGGCGACCCGTCGGTCGTCGTCGCCGTCATCGACTCCGGCGTCGACCTCACCCACCCGGACCTCGACGGGGTCTCGGTCGTCGCGCCCCGCAACGTCGTCTACAACTCGAGCGACGTGACCGACGGGGTCGGCCACGGCACGCACGTCGTGGGCACGATCCTCGCCGAGACCGACAACGGCGTCGGCGTTGCGGGCATCGCCCCCGGTTCCAGGCTGATGCCGGTCAAGGTCGCCGATGCCGATGGGTTCCTGTCCTTCTCGGACATCCTCGACGCCGTCGACTGGGCGCGCGAGAACGGCGCCGACATCATCAACATGAGCCTCGGCGGCCAGCTGTCGCCCGAGCAGGTTGCGCTTGCGCAGCCGACCTTCACGACGGCGCGAGCGGCGGGGATCCTGATGGTCGCCGCGTCCGGCAACGACGGCGTCCCGTTCCGGATGTACCCGGCGTCGTTCAACGGCGTCGTGTCGGTGAGCGCGGTCGACAAGCACGACAAGATCGCCGACTTCTCGAACACCGGGCGCGCGGTCGACATCGCCGCCCCCGGCGTCGACCTGATCTCCACCGTCCCCGACGGCGGCTACGAGCGCTACTCGGGCACGAGCATGGCCAGCCCGCACGTCGCGGGGGTCGCGGCGCTCACCTGGGCGGCTCGCCCCGGCCTCGCGGTCGACGAGCTCGAGGCCGTGCTGCGCGCGAGCGCGGTCGATCTCGGCGATCCCGGCCACGACACGACTTACGGCGACGGCCGGGTCGACGCTGCGGCGGCGCTGGTCGAGCCCGTCCCCGACCCGCTCCCGAACCTCGAGCCGCCTCCGTCCGGGGCGCCGTTGACCATCGAGATGCTGGCCCCCACCTCGCGGGTGAACCAGACGGGCTCGACGTACACGGTCCAGCTGGCGATCACGGGCGAGGTCGTCGACTCGGTCGCGCTGCTCGGGTCGTGGCCGCAGATCAACGGCCACTGCCGGAACAACAAGGACCCGCGGGTCAGGAACCTCCACTTCGGCCCCACGATCGAGCTGACGAACCTCCGGTCCGGGCGTTGCTACATGGTGGTCGTGGCGGCGGTCGACGAGGACGGCAACTACGCCGACGCCGTGTCGCCCTACATCCGGATCCTCGATCTCGTGAGGCCGGCGATCGCGCATCGGTCACCCGACGCGGGCGACCGGCATGTCCGCCCGTCGGCGAACGTTCGTATCCGGTTCTCGGAGCCGGTGGTGGTCACGAAGTCCGACGTCCGGCTGCGGGAAGACCTCACGGGGACGCTCGTTCCCGCCACCTACACCTGGGACGCGAAGACCAGCACGCTCGTGCTCAACCCGGTCGTCCGGCTCCATGTCGACACGCGCTATCGCGTCGTCGTCGGGCCGGGCATCGTCGATCGCGGCGGCAACCGGCTGAAGCCGAGGCACTGGACCTTCACGACCGGCGGCTGATCTGGATCCTGCCCAGGGCCTGCTCGCCCGGCGTGCACTCCAGCGGTTTTCCCCCCGGTTCGCTCCGCTGGCGTGCCGTTCGCCGGTTTCTGGGCGCGAAGAGACGCCATCCTGCACGCTGGGCGAGCAGGTTCGCGCGATAACCGCCCGAGTGCACGTCAGGCGTGCAGCGCCGCACGCGGCTGAACGCATCGGCTGGGAATCGAACGGCCCCGGAGCGTGATCCGGGGCCGTTGCATGTGGTTGGCGCTTGCGGGCCGCCGTGGGCGCCGCCAGGGCGTTGGGGTGTCGGTCAGGCGGTGACCAGCGCGCGGCCGTGCGCGTCGTGCCCGGCGTCGGCGCAGTCGATCCGGCAGCCGCGAGCGTCGCGGCCACCCATGGGCGCGAAGTGGAACCAGATCTCCTCGCCGTTCGCGGCGCGCTGCAGCCGGCACCCGCACGCGCTGCACGTGATCGGGCCGCTGCGGCCGTCGAGGGCCTCGGCGATGTGGCTGGTGTCGAAGGCGGGGTAGGTCATCGGGGCTCCGGGAAAATCGGCACCAAGGGACGCGGCGCCGAGCGGTCATGATCCCGCGATGTCCCGGTGCCCGACGACACCGCTCAGGCGACGGCGCGGTTGCGGTTCGGTTGCGCGTCGCGGGGGCTCGCCGTCGTGCCGGCGGGCACCGCGGGCGCCGATTCGGTGGCCGCGGGCGTCACGCTGGGTCCCACGGGCACGGGCTCGACGAGCCACACGTCCGAGAGGACCGCATCGCCGGCCTCGACCAAGCGCGCGGCCAGGGTGGATCCGGCGTCCCGATGCGAGGCGAGGAGCCGGCGCAGCTCGCCGACCAGCGTCGCCCCATCGTCGCGTGCCGCGGCGGTCTCCGCGAGGCGGAACGCGCGCACCGACGGGGCGTGCAGCGCGGCCACGTGACGGCCCGACGGGTCCCACAGGTACGCGCGGCCACCGGTCATGCCCGCCCCGAAGCTCTGGCCCACGGGCCCGAGCACGACCACGGCGCCGCCGGTCATGTACTCGCAGCCGTGCGGCCCGACGCCCTCGACGACGGCCTCGGCACCCGAGTTCCGGATCGCGAACCGCATCCCGGCCCGGCCGACGACGTGCAGGCGGCCACCGGTGGCGCCGTAGAGGCAGGTGTTGCCGACGAGCGCAAACGAAGAGGCGCCGGTGGACGATGGCCCTGGACCGACGGCGACCGGGGCATGCGACGAGGACGGCTGCGCCGGTGCGTGCACGGCGGCCAGCATCTCCGGCGCCGGACGGACGACCAGCCGGCCGCCCGAGAGGCCCTTGCCCACGTAGTCGTTCGCCGCGCCTTCGAGCACGAGCGAGACGCCCTCGCCCGCCCACGCGCCAAACGACTGCCCGGCAGAGCCGCGGAGCGCGAGGCTGACCGGCGCGCGCAGCTCGCCGCGCTGGATCGCGCCCGTGAGCGCGGCGCCGAACGAGCGATCCGCCGTGGTGACCCGCAGACCCGAGGCCGACAGGTCGCCGTCCTGGCCGCCCAATGCGGCCACGAGCCGCGTCTCGAGCGCCGAGGCCGCCTGGCGAGCGATCCCGTGCGACGCGATCCGCGGGTCCGCGCGTCGCTCGGGCGATGCGCCCCACGCGGGCGACAGCAGTGCGCCCAGGTCGACGGTGCTGCCCTTGCCCTCGCGCAGGAACCGTCGTCCCTCGCCCACGACCTCGCCCACCGAGCGTGCGCCGACCGCGGCCAGCGACCGCCGCAGGTCCTCGGCGATCTGCAGGAAGAACGCGACGACCATCTCCGGCGTGCCGATGAACTTCGCCCGCAGGTCCTCGCGCTGGGTCGCGATGCCGGTCGGGCAGGTGTCGAGGTGGCACTGGCGGGCCATGTCGCAGCCGACCGCGACGAGGGCGCCGGTGCCGAACGCGAACTCCTCGGCGCCGAGCAGCGTGGCGATCAGCAGGTCGTGGCCGGTCTGCAGGCCGCCGTCGGTGCGCAACGCGACCCGGTCGCGCAGGTCGTTGCGCAGCAGCGACTGGTGGACCTCGGACAGCCCGAGCTCCCAGGGCGCGCCGACGTGCTTGATCGACGACAGCGGCGACGCCCCGGTCCCGCCGGCGTGGCCGGACAGGTGGATGTAGTCGGCGCCCGCCTTCGTCACGCCACTCGCGATCGTGCCGACGCCCCTCGTGGCGACGAGCTTGACGCCGATCCGGGCGGCCGGGTTGATCGCGCGCAGGTCGGCGATCAGCTGGGCCAGGTCCTCGATCGAGTAGATGTCGTGGTGCGGCGGCGGGCTGATCAGCGACTGGCCCGGCTGCGCGCGCCGGAGCGACGCGATGTACGCGGTGACCTTGCGGCCGGGCAGCTGGCCGCCCTCGCCGGGCTTGCTGCCCTGGGCCATCTTGATCTCGAGCTGGTCGGCCCGCGCGAGGTACTCCGCGGTGACGCCGAAGCGCGCGGAGGCGACCTGCTTGATCTTCGAGTCGGTGGCCTGGCCGTCCTCGCCCGGGGCGTACCACGCGGGATCCTCACCGCCCTCGCCGGTGTTCGCGGCGCCGCCCAGCGCCTGGATGCCCAGCGTCAGCACGCGATGGGCCTCGGGCGACAGCGCGCCGACGCTCATCGCCGACACGACGAAGCGGCGCGCGATCGAGCGCGCGTCCTCGACCTCGTCGAGGGGAGCCGGGGTCGCGCCGCGCGGCGCCCGGACGAGGAACGAGTCGCGGACAAGCGCCTGGTCGCGCGTGAGGGCGGCGCGGTAGGTCGCCAGGGCGGTCTCGGTGTCGGGAGCCCGCACGGACCCCTCGGCGGCCGCGGCCAGCTGCGCCGACGTCGACCCCGCCAGGACCTGGAGGGCGCCCGCGTTGGCCGGGCTGTAGAGGTGGAACTCGCCGTCGCCCCGGAACCGGGCGAAACCCGGGTCGGGCAGGCGGTCGGGGCGCGCGGCTGCCGCGAGCGCCTGCGCCTCGTCGAGGCGCTGCAGCTGGACCCGGGCGAGGTCCGCCGCG
>DATDJA010000388.1:0-2734 GCA_036520795.1 Candidatus Limnocylindrales bacterium | reverse complement strand
CATCTACCGCTACGCGCAGGAGATCGTCCCGGTGCGGGGTCCGCTGCGGGACCGGACGCGGCTCGTCACCGTGGCCGGCCACATCAACGAGGCGGGCGACGTGTTCGCCGAGGACTACCCGTTCCCCGACGTGGCCGAGGGGGAGGTGGTCGCCATCCTCAACGCGGGCGGCTATCACCAGGCAATGGCGTCGACGCACTGCCTGCGGCCGATGGGCTCGGCGGTATACCTCGCCCGGGAGGCTGACCGATGACCGATCTCGAGGGTTGGGTCGACGTCGCCGGTGGACGGCTGCCGTTCCAGGCCGCGGGCGAGGGCTCGGGCGTCGTGCTCGCCCACGCGGGGATCGCCGACATGCGCCAGTGGGATCCGCAGTGGGCGGCGCTGGCTGCTCACCACCGGGTCGTGCGCTACGACCTGCGCGGGTTCGGTCGCGCGGACGTCGTCCACACGGCGTTCTCGAATCGCGCCGATCTCGTCGCCGTGATGGACGCAGCGGGGCTGGACCGCGCGGTGCTCGTCGGGTGTTCGCGGGCGGGCTCGATCGCGATCGACACGGCGCTCGAGTTTCCGGATCGGGTCTCGGGGCTGGTCTGGGTCTGCGGCGGGATCAGCGGCTTCGAGGGCGAGAGCACGCCGGTGGAGCAGGCCGCGTTCGACCGTGCCGAGGCGCTGGAAGAGGCCAAGGACTGGGCGGCCGCGGCCGAGAACGATGTGGCGATGTGGGTCGACGGCTTCGGCCAGCCGTCCGGCCGGGCGCCTGCCGCTGCGCGCGATGCGATCAGGACGATGGCCTACGACACGTACGTGCAGGAGAAGCCGTACGGCGACACGATCGTGCTCGACCCGCCGGCGGTCGGGCGGCTGGGTGAGTTGCGACTCCCGCTGCTCGTGATCGTCGGCGGGCTGGACGAGTCCACGACCGTGACCGCGGGCGGCGTGCTCGCGGCCGCGGTGCCCGGCGCCCGCCGGATCGACCTGCCCGACGTCGCCCACATGCCCAGCCTCGAACGGCCGGAGTGGTTCACCGAGAGGCTGCTCGCGTTCCTCGCCGAGGTCGACGCGGGCTGATGCCCTCGTAGCACCCTGAGCGCTAGTCGGCTGCGGAATCGACCGCCCGCCGCCGTCGCGATCTTCATATTGCCGATCTCAGCACCGGGAGTGCTCGGGCTGAGTACAACGGCCGCCCGATCGCTTTCAGGTGGCGCCGGATGCGTCCAGCTAGCACTCACGGTGCTACGGCCGACGTCCCGCCGACGCCACCTAGGCTTCCAGCGATCCCCAGCTGACCACGCGCTCGATCGAGACGCGGATCGCGGGCCGCTCCTCGAGCGCGTGCGAGCGGTACTGCGGGTACTTCGCGCGCAAGGCGTTGATCGCTGCGGCGTGACCCGGCCCGCCGGACTCGACGACGGCCGCCCGGCCGTCGATGCGCACCCAGCCGAGCCGGCTCCAGTCCTCGTCCCAGCGGTCGACGAGCAGGGTCACCCTCGGACGTGCGAGCACGTCTCGGACGCGAGCCAGGTCCATAGGGTCCGCCGAGCGCTTGGGTTTGTCGTCGATGGCGATCCAGACGTGCTCGTCGACCAGCTCGAAGCAGACCGGGACGAGCCGGGGCCGGCCGTCGGGCGCGATCGTCGCCAGGGTCGCGCGGCGCGCGGCGACAACCAACGCGCGTGCCTCGCCCCCGAGACCCTCGGAACTGTCGGCCATGGCGGCAGTATCGCCGTGGCTACGCCTCCGGTGAAACCTTCGGGCGCCGAACAGCCTCGATCTGGTGAACGAGTGTTGGAACCGCGTGCGGAGCGTGTGCCATGCGCCTGACCCTGCTGAGCCAATCCGTCCTTGGCGTCCTGCTGGTCGCCGGCTGCGGCCTCGACGGTGGCCCGTCGCCGACTCCCGTGTCGGTCCCCTCGGCCCCATCGAGCGCCCCGACGCCCTCGGCCGCCCCCACGCCTGAGCCGTCAACGGCCGTCGATGCCGGCGGGCCCATCGACCCGGCGCACTTCGTCGCCACCATCGACAACCCCTGGTATCCGCTCCTGCCCGGCACGACGTTCCACTACCGCGGGACGACCGGCGGCGAGCCAACCACCGACACCTACGAGGTCACCACCGAGACCAAGGTCGTCGCGGGAGTCACCACGACCGTCATCCGGGACACCGTCCGCGTGCAGGGCGTCGTGTCCGAGCGCACCGAGGACTGGTTCGCGCAGGACGTCGACGGCAACGTCTGGTACTTCGGCGAGGCGACAGCCGAGCTCAACCGCAAGGGCAAGGTGCTGAACACCCACGGATCGTGGGAGGCCGGCGTCGACGGCGCGGAACCGGGCATCTTCATGCCCGCCGAGCCGGCCGTCGGCCTATCGTTCGCCCAGGAGCATTTCCCTGGCGAGGCGGAGGACTGGTTCGTGGTGATGTTCACGGGCACCCGCGTGACCGTGCCCGCCGGGACGTACAAGGACGCACTGGTCACCGGCGAGTGGACACCCCTCGAGCCAGGGGTCGTCGGCGAGAAGACCTACGTCCAGGGCGTCGGCCAGGTGATGGAGCGCGACATCTCCGGCGGCGACGAGACGCTGCGGCTCGTTCGCGTCACCGGCCCCTGACGACGGCGGCCCGCGCCGGCCGGGGTAGATTCCGGCGCGTGAGCAGCCCGACCGATCCGACGCCCCGCGAGGCCTCGCACGCCCGCGTGATCGCCGTCCGTGGCGGTCGGGTCGAGGTGCGCGAG
>DATDJA010000387.1:0-6956 GCA_036520795.1 Candidatus Limnocylindrales bacterium | reverse complement strand
TTCACGCACCTCATCGGCTTCTCCGCGGGCCACGAGATCATCCGCCAGCGCAAGCGCGACCTCGCGCTCGCCCGCATGACCCCCGACGTGATCTACGACCAGATGATCGCCGGCGGGGTCGCCCGCAGGCTGATCTTCAGCTGGCTGGGTAACCCGGGCGTGGGCGGGCTGAACGCGATCCGCCGGCGAATCGAGCCCGCGTCGGTCGGGGAGGGGACGCCGCTCGAGCTCGAGGAGTACAGCCACTTCGGGATGGTGGCGCGCTATACGGCCGGTGCCGCGAACCTCCCGTTCATGCCCCTGCGCTCGTACTTCGAGACCGACCTCCCCGTCGCCAACCCGCTGATCCGCCCGATCAAGTCGCCCTACTCCGACGAGGTCGTCTACGCCGTCCCGCCGCTCAACCCGGACGTCACGATCGTCCATGCACAGCGCGCCGACGCAGACGGCAACACCCAGGTGTGGGGACTGCTCGGCTGCCAGAAGGAGGCGGCGTTTGCCGCCGACCGCGTGATCGTCGTGGTCGAGGACCTGGTCGACGAGGCGGTGATCCGCGCCGACCCCAACCGCACGATCATCCCGGGCCTGATCGTGGACGCCGTGGTCGTCGACCCGTTCGGCGCCCACCCGTCATACGTGCAGGGCGCCTACGACCGCGACAACCGCTTCTACCTCGACTGGGACCCGATCAGCCGCGACGAGGACCTGGTCCAGGCCTGGCTGCGCGAGTGGGTCTACGACCTCGACGGCCGCGCGTCCTATGTCGAGAAGCTCGGCGCCGAGCGCGTCGCGAGCCTCAAGCCAGGTCCGGCCCCATCCGGCTCGGTCGACTACGGGAGCTACGGCTGATGGCGTTCTCGAAGTCCGAGATGATGATCGTCGCCGCCGCGCGCGAGCTGGCGGGCCAGCACGTCTGCTTCGTGGGCGTCGGGCTGCCGAACATCGCCGTCAACCTCGCGAAGCGGACGGTCGCCCCGGACCTGGAGCTCGTCTACGAGGCGGGCGTGTTCGGGGCCCGGCCGGCGCGGCTCCCGCTGTCCATCGGCGACCCGACCATCGTCACCGGCGCAACCGCGGTCGTCTCGATGTTCGAGCTGTTCGCGTTCTACCTCCAGCGCGGCCTCATCGACGTCGGGTTCCTGGGGGCGGCGCAGATCGACCGGTTCGGCAACCTCAACTCCACCGTGATCGGCGACTACGCGGCGCCGAAGACACGGCTGCCCGGCTCCGGCGGCGCGTGCGAGATCGCGATCAACGCGCGCAACGTGTTCGTGATCATGCGCCAGTCCGCGCGCTCGTTCGTCGAGAAGATCGACTTCCGGACGTCGCCCGGCAACCTCGGCGGCGCCGAGCAGGCTGAGGCGATCCGGCGGGCCGGCGGCTGGAACGGCCGGGGACCGTCGGTGGTCGTCACGGACCTCGGGATCTGGCACTTCGACGAGACCGGCGAGATGCGCCTGGACTGGCTCCACCCCGGCGTGACGCTGGACGACATCAAGGCGACGATCGCCTGGGAGCCGCGCATCAGCGACGCGCTCGCCGTGACCCCCGAGCCAACGACGGAGGAGCTGCGCCTGGTCCGCGAAGAGCTCGATCCCGGGGGCGTCTACACGAAGTAGGCGGCCGGTGGCCGATCGGCGGCTGTCACAACCTGGACCGTCGGACGTTCTACGGCCGACGTGAAGACACCGACGTTGACGTCGCGCAAGGTCCCGCTCTCGCTGCTCTCGTTCGCGCTGGCCCTCCTGTCCTGGCCCGCGCCCGTCGCAGCGGCTTCGACGGCCGCGATGCCGTCCGACTTCAACGGCGACGGCTACGCCGACATGGTCGTGGGGTCCATCGACGAGGACCACGAGGCCGGCGGTATCACCGTCCTGTACGGCTCGCCGCGTGGCCTGACCTCGGATGGCAGCCAGCGCTTCTCACAGGACACGCCGGGCATCGAGGGCAAGCCGCGACGTGACCGAGGCTACGACGGCGATGGGAGTCACTTCGGCGCCGTCCTCGCGTCAGGCGACTTCAACCGCGACGGGCGCGCGGACCTCGCCGTTGGCGTCCCCTCCGACACGGTTGGCGACCAGGACTACGCGGGATCGGTCACCGTCCTGTACGGGTCGAAGCATGGGCTCACGGCCCGCGACAGCCAGCGGCTCACGGAAGCGAATGTGGCCGGAACGCCGCAGTTCGGCGACTTCTTCGGAGCGTCGCTGGCCGCGGGCGACTTCGACGGCGACGGGTTCCCGGACCTCGCCGTGGGCGTTCCAGGGGAGTTTGACCCCCCGGGAAGCGGGATTGCCCAGGTGCTCCACGGTGGGTCCGATGGACTGAACCCGAGCAGAACGTATGCCCTGACGATGGACATGACCGGCTCAGCAGATCCGAACCTGACATTTCCGGCGTCGCTCGCGGCCGGCGACCTCGACGGGGACGGGATCGACGATCTCGCTGCCGGCGCGCCCGACGACAGTTGCGACCGAACAGCCTGCGTGACCGAGGGCGGCGACGTGGCCGTGTACTACGGCTCGGGTGGTGTCGGGCTCTCGGGCGACGGCAGCCAGCGATGGAGCCAGGACAGCGAGGGCGTCCTGGACGCGAGCGAGAGCAACGACATGTTCGGGGCATCGCTCGAGACCGGCGACTTCGACGGCGACGGGTATGGCGACCTAGCGATCGGGGTGCCGGGCGAGCGCGTGGCTGACGCCCTCTACGACTACGGCGAGGGGGCCGTCGCGGTGCTGTACGGGACCCCGACCGGACTGTCCGCCGACGGCAACCAGCGCTGGGACGAGGACAGCCCGGGCGTCCCGGGGACACCCGAGCACGTAGGCCTATTCGGGGCCGCGCTTGCGGCCGGCGACTTCGACGGAGACGGGGCAGATGACCTCGCGATCGGGGCTCCGTTCCACGACGTCGGCTCGGCGTTTGGCGCGGGTCTCGTCGTCGTCCTTCGTGGGTCGGCCGGCGAGGGCCTGACGTCGACCGGCGCCCAGCGCTTGACCCAGGCGAGCGCCGGCGTCCCGAGCAAGCCCGAGGGCTACGACGAGTTCGGCACCGCGCTGGCGGCAGCCGACTATGGCCGCTCGGGCCGCGACGACCTCGCCATTGGTGCGCCCGGCGAGCAGGTCGGCAAGGTCTGGCGGGCGGGGATGGTGAACGTGCTGTACGGTCGCGCCACGGGTCTGAGCGGGATCAACGCCCAGGGTTGGTCGCAGGCGACCTCGGGCGTTCCGGGCAAGCCGGAGCAGTACGATTCCTTCGGATCGAGCCTGACGCCCTAAGTCGCGTCGGGCGGCAGGATCACCAGCGCGGTCACCATGCCGAACATCCCGTCGGGACCCTCGACGTGGGGCAGGATGTGGCAGTGGAAGGCCCACACGCCGGGCCGGTCACACTTGATGATCGCGTCCCAGCGCTCGCCCGGGTTGACGCCCAGCGTGTCGGCCTGGAACGCCGCGGTGCCGAGCTCCGCGCCGTCGCGGGCGACGATGTTCATCCGGAACCCGTGGGTGTGCCACGGGTGCATCATCGTGCCCTCGTTCATGAACCGGATCAGGACCGTGTCGCCCTGCTTGGCAACGATCGGGGTCGTGGCCGGGAACCCGTGGCCGTTGATCGTGAAGCCGCCCAGGACGTCGTTGTGGATGAACACGACCTCCTGGGTCACCCCGTACTTGCGCGCGTAGCTCTGCGAGTCGCGCCGCGGCTCCACGATGAACGCGCCCAGCAGCCCGCGGCCGACCTGGTCCGTCGCGTTGTGGTGCGAGTGGTACATGTGCGAGCCCGACGGGGTGGCCGTGAACTCGTAGGTGTACGTCTCGCCCTGCACGAACGGCAGCTGGGTCACGAACGGGACGCCGTCCTGCTTGAAGTCCGTGAACTCGATGCCGTGGAAGTGCACGCCGGTGGGCTCGACCATGTTGTTGGTGAACGAGATCCGGACCTTGTCGCCCTCGGTGACCCGGATGACCGGCCCGGGCCACATCTTGTTGTAGCCGAGGGCCTTGACCGGCGGGTTGACCGCATCGATCGGCCACTCGATCTCGTCGACCGTGAGCTCGAAGACCTTGGTGCCGTCGGGGTCGACGCGGACCGGACTGAGCGGCTGGTTGCCCTGGGGGACCGCCGTGAACTCGGGGTCGTCGGTGTTGGGCCCGAGGACGTTGTCGAGGTAGGCCGACATCCCGAGGGGCCCGGCGAGGTTGCCCACGAACCGCCGGACCTTGATCTGGCCGTTGAGATCGTGCTCGGTCCAGCCGGCGGGCAGGTTCGGGATGGGCGAGGCCGACGGGCTCGGTGCGACCGAGGCAGAAGGCTCAGGGGTCGGCGGGGGCGTGGGCGAGGGCGTGGGGCTGGCCCCCTCGGCGAACGCCCAGCTGGGCGCCGCGGTGGCCTGGCAGGCGGCGACACTGGCCGCGACGCCGACCAGGCCCGCGGCGCCCGCGACGCGCAGGAACCCGCGCTGGCTGAGCGGGGAGCCGGGCGGCTCGGACGCCGGCTCGGGGGTCGGCTCTGGGGCCGGGATCCCGTCGATCGACGGGCCGGCGGACGAGGTGACGGATCTGTCCACGGGCGCAGGCTCCGGTTTGGGCGAGTGAGGTGAGCCGGCTGATTGTCCGGGCCGTCCCCTCGCGTGCGAAGTGACCAATGGCCCGATTCGCGTCGGGCTGGTGGCCTGCCGAGGTCGCGTCTTGCTGCTGCTAGGCTGCCACAGATGGCCGGTTCGACCTTCGCCGAGCCGCCGCACCGTGCGGCCGGACGGTAGCGCATGGAGGACGACCTCGTCTCGTGGGGCCGGATGCTCCGTCTCGAGACCCGTGGCCGGACCTCCGGTCGGCCGGCTCAGGCGGTGCTCGGTTTCGTGGAGCGGCCGGACGGATCGCTCATCGTTTCCGCCGGGTCGCCCGACGCCAACTGGGCGCTCAACCTGCTGGATGACGCCGCCTGCCGGATCACGATCGGCGGCGCGTCGTGGCCGGCCATCGCCCGGGCGCTGGAGCCAGAGGAGCACCAGGTCGCCGTCCGCGACCTGATCCTGCGCTACGGGACGCCGTCGGAGGGCCTCGGCGCCGGCCCGTCGTTCGAGATCCGCCGCGGCGAGCCCTGACCGACCGGACCGCGTAGCATCGGGGCATGGACCGCACCGCCGACCCGATGGCCCCGCGCGAGATACGCGGCCCGCTGCTGACGCTCGCGACGATCGTGATCGTCGTCGTCGGGATCGGCCTGGCGGGCAGCATGTTCGCGCTGCTCACGTTCTCGGCCCTGGCGGCGATCGTCGCCCGACGCGCGCAGCTGTGGCTGCTCGACCGGGGCATGGCCTCGTGGCTGGCGCTCGTCATCACGACCGGCGGGTTCGTCCTGATCCTGGTCGTGATGGGCGTCGCCGTCGTCGCCTCGATCGCCGCGGTCGGCCTGGCGCTGTTCGAGGACTCGTCACAGATCGAGCAATGGCTTGGCATGGCCGAGGACGCGTGGGGAACCGTGACCGGTGTCCCGGGCGCGACGTTGCCGGCGATCGAGCCGCAAGCCGCGCTCGGAGCGGCGCGCAGCGTGGTGGCGGCGCTCGCGCCGGCGGTCACATCGCTCGCGTTCTCGGTCCTGATCGTGATCTACGTCCTGCTCGGCGCGCCCGGGCTGCGCGGCCGGATGCTGCGGGCGACCTCCGAGGGGATCCTCGCGCGGTACGACGCCCTCGCGACCGAGCTCGTCACCTACGTCAAGGTGCGCGCAGCGCTGGGGGCCGCGGCCGCGGTTGCGGACACCGTCCTGCTGCTCGTGCTCGGCGTGCCGTACGCGGTGCTGTGGGGCCTGATGTCGTTCCTGTTCAGCTTCGTCCCCAACATCGGCTTCATCCTCGCCCTGATCCCACCGGCCGCGTTCGCGCTGCTCGAGCACGGCCCGGCGTCGGCCATCGCCGTGGTCGTCGGCTACGTCGTCATCAACGTGGCCTTCGACTACGTCCTCCAGCCGCGGCTGGTGGCGACGACGCTCGACGTGAGCCCCGTGATCACGATCGTCACGATCCTGGTGTGGACCGCGTTGATCGGGCCGGCGGGTGCGTTGCTCGCTGTCCCGCTCACGATCACGCTGCGAGCGCTGCTGATGCCGTTCCCGGGTGCGGCGTGGTTCGTGGCATTCCTCGGGCGGGAGATGGCTCCGGACGCCACGGACGCCGCGGACCCCACCGAGCCTGCGATCCCGGCATGAGCGGCCGCGTCTTCCGCCGGGCGACCTCGCCCGAGCCGCCGGTCGCCGTGTCGGGCCACGGCTCCACCATCGTCGACGCCGACGGCCGGGAGTATCTCGACGCCGCGGGGGGCGCCATCGTGGTCAACGTCGGCCACGGCCGGCTCGAGATCGCCGACGCGATCGCGGAGCAGGCCGGCCGGCTGGCGTACGCCCACGGCAGCGCGTTCACCACCGAGCCGCTCGAGCGCTACGCGCGCGAGGTCGCCCGCCACCTGCCGTTGAGCGACCCGGCGATCTACCCGGTCTCGGGGGGGTCGGAGGCGATCGAGACCGCCCTCAAGCTGGCTCGTGCCACGCAGCTCGCGCGCGGTGAGCCGGACCGCCTGGTCGTGTTCGCTCGCTGGGGGAGCTATCACGGCAACACGCTCGGGGCGCTCGACCTGTCGGGTCGGCGGCCCCTGCGCCGGCCGTACGAGGGCTGGCTCGGGCGCTTCCGGCACGTGAGCGCCGCGTACCCGTATCGCGGCGACGACCCCGGCTCGCAGGCGCTCGGGTCGACGCAGGAGTTGGTCGACGAGCTGGACCAGGCGTTCACGCTGGCCGATCCCGGGACGGTGGCGGCGTTCGTCGCGGAGCCGATCGTCGGGGCGACGCTGGGCGCCGTCGAACCGCCGCCCGGCTACTGGCCGGCGATCGCCGACGTCTGCCGCCGGCACGGCGCCCTGCTCATCGCCGACGAGGTCATGACCGGTTTCGGGCGGACCGGC
>DATDJA010000386.1:0-3134 GCA_036520795.1 Candidatus Limnocylindrales bacterium | reverse complement strand
GAAGACGGCCGAGGAGCTGCGGGCCGAGCGCGGCGCGCACCGGGTGATGACCGTCGACGAGGCGGTCGAGTTCACGAAGTCCGCGTTCGTGCTGCCGCTCCACCCGCTCTGCGGCGGTGTCCCGCCCGAGATCGCCTGGCCCTACCTCCGCCGCGTCGTCGACGAGGTCATGCCCCGACTGAGCTGACCCTTCCGCCGCGGGTCAGGTGGGGTCGGCGGCGGCGATGCGGCCGGACTCGATCGCGGCCGTGAACTCGCGATGGTCCTGGTCGTTGCGGTCGGCGTAGTCCTGGGCGAACGCGGTGAGCGCTCGGTCGAGGCGGTCGCTGGTGCCCACGTACGCCTCGATCGCGACGGCGTCACCCGAGCGCGCGTGCCCGCGCGCGAGGGTCCACGCGCAGAGCGCGGCGTAGTTGCGCAGGCCGTCGATCGGGACGGTGGCGAGATCCACGCTGAACTTCCAGTCGCGGAGCTGACGCACGTAGTAGTCGCGGTGCTGGGGCCCGGTGGTCCACCCGAGGAAGATGTCGCTGACCGCCTGGGCGAGGCGCTGGCCCTCGACGACCCGACGGCCGCGGTGGTCGTAGGTGCTCTCGGGCAGCGCGCCTTCGTACACCGACCGCGTCGCCTCCTTCACCTGGAGGAACAGCGGGTCGTTGCCGTCGTGGCCCTCGAGCAGGATCACGAGGCACCGGGTGCCGACGCTGCCGACGCCCACCACCTTCAGCCCCACGTCGAGCGGCCGGAAGCGTTCGAGCACCGAGCGGCGGTCGTCGGGGAGCGTCGCCTTGTAGGCGTCGAACGTCGTCCACGCCGACTCGACCAGGGCTACCCGGTCGACCGCCCCAACGTCGTCGGGCGCGAGGTCGTGCAGCGAGAACAGCAGCGGCGGCGCGTGGCGGATCCGGAGCTCGCCGTCGACCTCGACCGCGAGCTTGCGCAGGGCCTGGACGTGGTCGTGGCCGTACGCGGTGTGCGACACCCGGTCCAGGTTCCGGCGTTGGCGCCTGTCGATCGCGCCGTAGTCGCCGCGTCCGAGCGCGTCGAGCGCGAGCGCCCGGTACCAGAGCTCGAGCACCGGGAGGTGCGCGAACGTCGTGATCCCGGAGCGGTAGGTGGCGACGGCGTAGGCGGTCATGTCCATCACCTCGCGCCGAGGCATGCCCCGGTCGCGCCCGCAGATCGCGATGCTCGCGACGAGGCGCTTGAGGTCCCACTCGAACGGTCCGGGCAGCGTCTCGTCGAAGTCGTTGATCCCGAAGACCATCCGCCGGTCCGGGGCCGCGTAGATCCCGAAGTTCATGAGGTGCGCATCCCCGCAGAGCTGCGTATGGAGCGCGGTCCGCGGCCCGCCTGCAAGATCGGCCGCCATGATGGCCGCGGCGCCGCGGTAGAAGGTGAACGGGGAGACCAGCATGCGCCCGTAGCGGATCGGCACGAGCTCGGGCTCGCGGGTGACACCCTGCGCCTCGAGGATCTCGATCGGGTCGGGGCGGGTCGCCGATGGCGCCCACTGGCCATGCGAGCTGCGCGAGACCTCGGCCCTGGTGGCCTTCCCGCGCGCGGCGCGCTCGGCGGGCGTGAAGTGCTCGACCTTGGCGGGCGGGGCGATCTTCGGCGGCGCGACCTCGACTGACTCGCCGGGCACGGCTACGACGGTGCCGGCCTTCGCGCTCTGGGTGGCCATTGTTCTGCTCCCTGCCGAGGGCCGCACACACGTGGCCTTCCTCGCCTGCGCGACGATAGCAGCCGCGTCCCGCCGCGGAATGCCCCGAACTTGGTGATTCCGCATCCGCGGCGAGCCGGCCGTCGACACGTGGCCGGAATCGGAACGGCCGGCCCCTCGCGGGACCGGGCCGTTCGCCGTTGGCTCGGATCGAGCGCGGGCTCAGTTGCCGCCGGGCGTGACCTCGACGGTGCCCTTGGTGAACGCGTCGCCCTTGGTATCGCCCTCGATGCCCGTGAGGGCCTCGGCGACGATCGTGGTGTCGTAAGCCGTGGTCGACGGGTCCTGCTTGATGATCCCGGCGCCCTTGGCCACCTGGACCGTCTGGTTCCAGCCGATCGGGTCGAGCGTGCCAACGCCGGCCGGGGACGGCCAGATCAGCGCGTTGACCTCGTTCATCATCCAGTTCTGGTGCCCGGCACCGAGCTGGCTGCCCGCGTCCGTCGTGTACTTCACGCAATCGGCGGGGTTGTCGCGGCAGTAGATCCAGCCCTTGAGCGAGGCCCGGACGAAGCGAACCGCGGTATCGCGGTTCGTGCCGTCGGCGAGCCACGCCTCGCGGGCGAAGATCGCGTCCTGGAGCATCGACGAGCGGTAGTCGCCCCAGTCGAAGACGTTGAGGTCTTCGGGCTTGTACAGCTCACCGGTCTCGGGGTTCACGGTCTCGAGGACCTGGGCGTACTCGTTGTAGATCATCGCCTCGGCGAGGTCGATCTCCTTGTTCAGGAAGGCGACCATGTCGAAGGCCTGGGTGACCCGCTCGTACTGCGTCGCCGGGTCGCCACCGTTCTCGAGACCCTGCGTCAGACCGCAGGCGGAGGCGAGGCCTGCGGTGACCTCGAACTCGTTGCCGAAGTCCCAGACGCCGACCTTCTTGCCGGCGGCTTCGCAGATGTCGGCCGGGCCGCCGTCCTTCCAGGACACGGACCGCGTGCCCGAGCGCTGGAAGATCTGGGCGATGTTGACGAGGTCAGAGCCGCTCTCGCGGGCCTCGAGGACCTTGGGCACCCACGAGATCGTGAACTCGGGGCCGTCGGGCGCCGAGCCGACCTGCTGCGGAACGACCGTCGGTCCGCCGTCGAGGAACTCGACGTCCAGGTTCTCCGCGTCGAAGTACCCCTGCTCCTTGGCCGCGAAGTAGCCGGCGAACTGCGCCTGCGGGACCCACTGGAGCTGAAGGCGGACCTTCGCCGCTTCGGGGGCTGGGGTGGCCGCGGCCGAGCTCGCGGGCGCCTCGGCGGTGGCCGCCGGCGTCGCAGCCGCCGGCTGACTGGCCGGGGCGGGAGTCGCGGTCGAGCTCGAGCACGCTGCGAACAGCACCGCCGCTGCGGACACCAGCCCGAGGACGCGTGTCTGCTTCCTCATGCTTCTCCTCTGTTGCGGCGCCCCGACGCGCGGGACGCCCACT
>DATDJA010000385.1:0-7940 GCA_036520795.1 Candidatus Limnocylindrales bacterium | reverse complement strand
CGAGGTAGTGGATGAGGTACGACGGCGGGATCGGCAGGTGATAGGCCTTCAACGTCGCCGGGACCCCGTCAACGGTGAGCGCCTCGTGGGCCTCGACCTTCAGCGCGTGTTCCTGACGGAGGTGGAGGTCGACCGGCGACGTCCAGCCCACGAGGTCGGTCGCCGGCTCGCCGACGATGCTCAGGATGTGACCCTCGCGGTCGCGGAACGTGTCCACGCCCGGCTCGTCCGGATGGAGCCCGCCCGAGCCCGGGACCTCGTTGATCGTCCAACCCGCGGGCACGACCAGCCGGTAGTGGTATCTGGCCGACTCGAACGGCGTGTCGACACGGGTGGCCTGCGAGCCGTCGGTCGCGACGGCAGGCGCGCTGGGGATGCGCGTCGCCGACGCCGTCGCGGGAGGGGCGGTCGGGACCCCGGCCATCGACGGCGCCGGCGCGGTGCCACCGGCACAGGCGGCCAACGCGAGCGACAGCGCGATGGCCGAGATGGCCACCACAAGATGCGTTGCCCCGCCGTGGTCCGGCTCCGTGAACCCGGCTATGGCACTCCGGGCGCGGTTCAGACGCTGCGGCGTCGGTAGAGCCAGGTGCCGGCGGCGACCACCAGGACGACCGCCAGGGCCAGGGCCAACAGGCCGATGCTGCCGTCCGACCCGGATGCGGCCGGCGCGCCGGCGTCGGTCCCAGTGGTTGGGGACGGCCCGGAGCCCGAGGTTCCCGCGGACGCGCTCGGCGATGCGACAGGGGTCGCCGACGGCGACGCGGCCGGGGTCGAGCGAGGGGTCGGCGATGCCGTCGGAGCCGGGGTCGGCGAAGGCGCGGCCGACGGCGAACCGGATGGAGCGGCCGACGGCGAGGCCTCGGCGCTCGGGGCCGCGGACTGGCTGGCTTCGAGCGTGAATGTGAAGCTTCCCTTCAGCCCGTCGCCATCGAGGGCGACGGTGGTCCAGAGCACCGTGTACACCCCGGGATCGAGCGCGGGCACCTCGTCGATCACCATCTTGGTCGGCGGACCGCCAGCCGGAACGCCGCCGGTCGCGATGATGTCACCGTTCGGGCTCTTGAGCCTCAGCGAGCTCTGCTTGGGCTTCGTGCGCTCGCTGAAGGTCGCGCTGATCTGGGTTGGCTGCTCGGTGAGCGTGGCGCCATCAGCGGGGTCTGAGGCCTCGTACTCCGAGTGGCCGAGCGTCGCACCCGACCCGAGCGCGAGCAGTGCGGCGGCGAGCAGAGCTGCAGTGACGAAACGCTTCATGGGATGGCGTCCCTTTCGATCGCGGGCGAGCCGAACCGGCTCACCGGCCTGGTTGGTGCGGTTGCGGGCGAGCGGCCGCGTCCGATGCCGGCGGCGGCATCGTCGGGCCCTGGCCATTGATCGAGCGCAGGTAGTTGATGAGGTTCCAGCGATCCGCTTCGCTGAGGGTGGTCGACCAGGCGGGCATGCCGCCCGGCAGGCCGGTCGTGATCCAGTAGAAGAGGTCGCCGTCGGTGTGCTGGCCGAGGTGTGCCTTCAGGGAGGGTGGGGTGATCGGGGTGGTGCCCGCGAGGGGACCGCCCCCATTGCCGTCGACGCCGTGGCACGCCGCGCAATTGGCCTGGTAGAGCC
The DNA here is from genome assembly GCA_036520795.1 of Candidatus Limnocylindrales bacterium. GTDB lineage: Bacteria > Chloroflexota > Limnocylindria > Limnocylindrales > CSP1-4 > CAIXZV01. The sequence continues at coordinate 6,335 of DATDJA010000385.1, read as the reverse complement.
GGTAGCCGGTCGTCACGGAGGTGACCGTATTCGGCACCGGGTTCGGCGTCCGGGACATCGGGGTCTGGCCGCCGGTCACGTCAAGGCCGATGAGGACGGCGCCGATCGTCATCGCCGCCACGGGCAGGACGAGCGACGCATTCGCGAACAACGGGATACGCCGCCGGATGGCGGGTCCGAGCAGGAACAGGACGGCACCGACGACCAGGAGTTGGGCGCCGATGAGGATCCCGACCGTCATGGACGGCTCCCTCCGACCAGGACGACCAGCCCGAGGACGAGCGCGCATGCCGCGCCGGCGGCGAGGGCGCCGCGCCCGACGGCCTGGTCGACACGAGGTAGCCGGCTGCGTGCGACGAGCAGCACGCCGCCGATGGCCGCCGCCGCGAGCAGCAACAGGGCGATGACCAGCACGGGGTCGACGGGCGGCGTCGCTCGACCTTCGCTGATGGTGGTGGCATCGAGCGCGAACGCGAATCTCGTCCGTGACTGTTCGATGGTGTCTGGGCCGCGCACAATGACGGTGGCGTCCCAGCCGCTGTTCGCGGGCAGGAGGCCGCCGGCCGACTGGAATGTCCCGGCCGTTGCGCTCGGCCGCATCGTGACCCTCGAATCGCCGGTGGCGTCGAGACGGGTCAGCTGAAGGTCGACCGTGTGGCCGGCCTCGGGAACGGGCGCGACCGTGACGACGAAGCGCGTGGGGCCGGGCCGGCCCGGTGCCAGCGCGAGGGTCGTCGAGAAGCCGCCGGCTGAGCCCGTCGAGGTGGCCCGGGCGATCTGGATGGGAGCGTCCTGCGATGGCGGCGCGCCGCTCGTCAGCACGGCCGTTGCGACGATGACCCCGATGGCGAGCGCCGCCTCGACGGTCACCCGGGGCCCGAATCGCCGGTCGGCGACGGCTCCCCCACCGATGAAGTTGACCGCCCCGATTGCGAATGCCAGGGCGGCGAGCAGGACCTTGACGAGGAGCGTCGTGTCGTAGGGTGTCGCGACGGACACGATCGCGCCCGTCTGCACCCAGTCGCTGTACAAGCCGCTCAGGGCGAGCAGCCCCACGGACGCCACCGCCAGCGCCGAGAAGCGCGGCACGACCTGCGGTAGGGCGGACCGCGGAACCGGCGACCCGGTGAGGGCGATCGCCGCAAGGACGATGACGCCGGTCATCCAGATGGCCCCGGTGACGCTGTGGACGAGAATGACAGCCAGCGGGGCCGTCGAGACGAACGCCGCCGCGTGGCCGCCGAGGGCGACGATGACGAGGCCGGCGATCCCGGCAGCCCCGGTGAGGAGGAGCGCGGCGGGCGAGCGACGTCGGGCGAGTCCGAGCACGACCAGCCCACCGGCCAGGGCCAGGAGCGCCCCAGCCGCGAGCAACTGGCCGCTGCGCGTGTCGCGCGCGTACGCGACCGGGTCGGTGCCGAAGCCGGCGGCGTTCACCGCCAGCAGCCCGAAGGCGCCGACGGCAGCGATGAGCAGCGCCCCGGCGCCGGCCTGGCCGAGCCGCCGTGACGGCTCGATCTTCAGGGCGGTGAACACGAACACCGGCAGGCCGACCGCGAGCAGCAACCCGAGCAGCTGCGCGAACCGCGATTCCGTCTCGATCAGGGCCGTCACCGCATCGTGGCCGGCGTGGATGCTCCCCCCGGCGTCCTGGCCGCCACCCGCTGGTGGCGCAACGTCGCCGACGCCGAACGTGAAGAATCCGCTGGTGCGATGGCCATCGGCGCGCGAGAGCGCCTGCCAGTTCACCGTATACAGCCCGTCTGGGAGCGGCTCGATCGGCGCGACCAGTGTGTACGGGTCTGATGGGTCGGGGGCCCCGATCCCGTCCGCGATCATGTGGCCGAGCGGGTCGAGGAGGTCGAGCCGCGTGTACGCACCGTCGATCGTCTCCGAGAAGACCAGGCGGATCTCCGGAGGTGCGGTCGCGACGACATCACCGGCCGCGGGCGCGCTGGTCACGAGCTCGGCGTGGGCCAGCGCGACCGGAGCGGCGGGCCCGATGAGGATCGGGCCCGCCAGGAGGAGCGCGCCGGCCAACCGTCGGATGGCCGGTCGGACGGTCACTTCGGAGCTGGGGCTCGGCGGCGGGCGGACAGCGCGAGGCCGACCGCGACGACCGCGACGACCAGGCCAATGACACCGACCGCGATACCGATCGTCGCCTGCGTCTGGGCGGCTCGGCCCGCTTGAGCGTCGCTCACCACTTCGGCCTGCGACGGGAACTGGACCGGGAACTGCCCCGACGCCAGGTCCTCCACCTCGCTGAATCCCTCCGGGCTGGACGTGAAGGACTCGTCAATCGCCTGACCGTCGAGGGTCCCCGAGATGTGGAAGGTGTAGGGCCCGGCGGCGGTCGGGAAGAACACCGACTCATACGCGCCCTCCTCGCCGAAGCGCGCCTCGATCGGCAGGTCGCGGTGCTGGTCCTGGTAGATCACCTCGGCCTTGAGCGTCTGCTCCAGGCCGTCGACGGGCGTGTCGCCCTTGTCCACGAAGAACTCGAGACCGGACTTCTGGCCGACGAAGACGGGCTCGTCGATGAACCCGACCACGACGGTGTACTCCCCGACATCCCGCACCTCGTGTGCGAGCGAGGTGCCGGCGGCAAGCAGGCTGAACAGGGCTGCGACAGTGACGGCGCCGCCGAGGCGCCGCACCGTTCGGGTGCGATTCACGTGATCGTTCCTCCGACCGTCCCACCAGCCGGCGAACCGGCGCGGGACGTAGGCTGGCGGCCGGGGACGGCGGCCGCACGACTCGGGAGGCGGACGCCGCTTAGGCGGCCGCCGCGATCACGATCGGCGGGGCACGCCCGGCGTCCGGCCGGGCGGCATCCGGGCCATGCCCGCCACCCGCGGGCATCGTGAGCCAGCGCCGAGACGGCGCCGAGGCGATCGGGCGGCCGAAGGCCCGGGCGCGCCGGGCAGCTTCGACCCGCGCCTGCAGGATGCGGACCCGCCAGCGGAGGACCGCCCCGACTGCGGCGAGCAGGAAGGTTGTCGCAGCGAGGATCGGCGGCACCAGCCAGGCGTCGTGGCCGAACAGCGGGTCGAGACCGGCGATGCCACCGTTGGCCAGCAGGCCCTCGATGTTCTCCTGGACAGCAAACAGGAGGCCGACCGCAACCAGCAGGCGCAGCCACAGCCGCGCGAGCTCGGCGCCATAAGACGGACCGCCGGGTGTGACGGCCGCGGCGTGCGGCGGAGCGCCGATATCCCGGCGGAGTCGGATGATGACGTGGACGACGCTCAGGAATGCGATCGAGGCGCCGATGACCAGGCCGAGACTCGCGGGCAGCCAGTAACCATCGTGGCCACCGGCTGACATCGCGTTCGCGTACCCCGCTCCCGGCCCGAACCGGACGAGGTAGACGGCGTCATGGCTCGCGAACAGGGCAGCGAACACCAACACCAGCCCGCGCATCCACGATGCGATCGACGCGGCCCTGGGTGACGTGGACAGGATCATGTCCGCGGAGTCTACGCCTCACGATGCTGCTCGCACTCATCGCGTCGCCGCCGCCCAGCGGGCACACTGGGGGGCATGGCCACCAAGATCATCCTCGACGTCGACACCGGGACGGACGACGCGGTCGCCCTCATGACCGCCGCATTGTCGCCGGACATCGAGCTCGTCGGCGCGAGCGTCGTCAACGGCAACACCAACGTCGACAGCTGCACCGAGAACACGCTGCGCGTGTTCGACTGGATCGGGATGCCCTCCGTTCCCGTCCATCGCGGCATGTCCCGACCACTCGCGCGCCCGCAAGCGACCCAGCTCAACCCCGCGACCCGGATCCACGGTGACCTGCTCGACCTGCCACCCGCCTCCCGCTCTGCCGACGCTGGCCACGCGGTCGACTGGCTGATCGACACCTACCTCGCGTCGGACGGCGACATCACGCTGGTGCCGGTCGGGCCGCTGACCAACGTCGCGACCGCGATCCAGAAGGAGCCGCGGATCCTGGAGCGGATCCCGGAGATCGTGATCATGGGCGGCGCCCACGACCACGGGAACGCGACGCCGTCGGCGGAGTTCAACATCTGGCTCGACCCTGAAGCGGCGCGGATCGTCGTCAACTGCGGCCGGCCGATCCGGATGAGTCCCCTGGACGCCACCCACCGAGCTCTCGTGTCCGGCGAGGACTGCGCCGCGCTCCGCGCCCTGGGCACGCCGGCCGGCGAGGCAGCGGCGCGCTTCGTCGAGAAGCGGATCGAGGGCTACGACGCGACCCAGCCGATGCATCGCGCTGGCGCCGCGCCGGTCCACGACGCACTGGCGGTGTGCGCGGTCATCGACCCCTCGGTCGTCACGACGCACTTCATCCCGGTGGACGTGGAGACGAGCGGGCAGCTGTCCGACGGGCGGACGGTCTGCGACTTCCGCTTCCGCGGTGGCAAGCCGGCGAACGTGTCGTTCGCGATGGATGCCGACGAGCCGCTGTTCGTCCGGATGCTCAAGGACATCCTGGGCCGGAGCGCCTGAAGGCGTCGCCGCGCATGACGAGCGGTCAGGCTCGACGGCCGGCTCGCTCGGCGATCAGCGCCGGCAGCCGGCGGGGGTCCGCGGCCCAAGCGTCGGCACCGATCGCCGACGCCGTCCGCAGATCCGGGATCGCGAACCCGCCGGCGATGATCGGCACCTGCCGGTTGGCGGCGCGCGCTGCTGCGATGAGGCGAGCCGCGGCCGGCAGGCGGGCCGCGTCCACGACGCTGACCACGACCGCACGGAGGTCGTCGCGGGACCGGATCGCCGAGGCAAGCGACGCGGGCGGCGTGTCCGGGCCGACGTTCAGGACCTCATAGCCGGCGTCGGCGACGATGTCCGCCAGCATCGCCGCACCCAGCCCGTGCCGCTCGCCGACTGGCATCGCGATGATCACGCTCCCGAGGTGGCGGCCGCGACGACGGAATCGGGGACCCATCCGGCCGACGATCGCGGCGGCGACGCTGCTCGCGAGGTGCTCCCGCTCGATCGGGATCGTGCCCGCCTGCCATCCGCTCCCGATCCCGTGCAGGGCCGGTGCGAGAATCTCGACGTAGACGTCGACAGGCTCAACGCCCGACGCCATCGCCGCCTCGACGAGCTGCCAGCTCCCGGCGGCGTCCCCGGCGAGCATCCGCTCGCTGAGTCGTTCCGACCACGGAGCGCGGCGTCGTCTGGGCCCCTGGAGCGCCGGCCCGACCGGGGTGATCGCCCCGGTCCGGTCGGCTCCACGCGACCTCGCGGCGACCAGGTCGGCAGGATCGATCCGCCAGGTGCCGCCTACCTTGTGCGCCGGCAGCATCCCCAGCCGAACGTGGCGATAGACGGTCATGTAGTGCACGCCAAGCCGCTCGGCGGCCTCGTGCAGCGTCAGCAGGGCTGCGGCGTCGTCGGTCATTGCTCCCACGCGGGCCGGTCGCCCCACGGCCGAACGCGGCCCAGGAGGTGGTCCATCAGCCGGCCAGCGTACCGGCGAAGACCTGCCATGCGAGCGCTGACTTCGCGACAAGGCTCAGGACCATGTACGCCTTCTCGCCAACGAGGTACGAGCGCCACCGGCCGACCTGCCGGTACTGGAGCCACATGTTGAGCGCAAACACGTTGAAGAACGCGAACAGCGACACGAAGATCACGTAGACAAACGCCGGCGGCTCCGCCACGCTGCCGGGCGACCACAGATACACGCCGATGGCGATCCATGGCGCGATGCCGACGATGCTTCCCAGCCAGAACGGCCATAGCGACCCACCCGGCGATTCGTAGCGCTCCTGAACGGCGCCGAACAGGATCATGGCGGCGTTGGCGGCGGCGATCCCGATCAACGCCGCGACATCGCTGATGCCCGTGATCATCGCGATCAGCACGATCATCACCGTCGACGACAGCGAGTACTCCGTCCAGCGGAAGAAGTTCCGTTCGCTCGCGAGCCCGGCGAGATACCGCTCGAACGTGCGCGGGAGCGCGATGAACCCGTGAAAGCCCGCTGAGAGGAGCAGGAACAGGGCGACGCCCCAGGCGACAGGGATGTCGAATAGCGTGGTTGGCGGCGCGGGTGGCGTGCCTGGCGGGCCAGCGAGGAAGCTCGCGGTCACCGGCAGTGCGAACGCCGTCGCGAGGGCCAGGATGCCAACCGCCTGGATCGCGTGGAGCCCACTGAGGGTGAAGTTCCAGCGACGGAGCGAGACGGCTGTGGTGACGGGCACTGGGTGTGCCGCGGTGGCTCGGATGGCCTGGGAGCTGTGCATGGGAAGCCTCGTCGAACGCAGAACGCGGGGAACGGCGGCCGGAGACCGGCGCCGTCCCCCGCTGGGAGGAGGACCGACCGTCAGCTGGACGGCGGCAGGATG
>DATDJA010000384.1:0-7485 GCA_036520795.1 Candidatus Limnocylindrales bacterium | reverse complement strand
GACCGGCGTCGTGAAGTTGACCGACGGATCGACCGACGGCATGCGGTCGGGCAGCGGGGCCATCGGGATGTGCTGGCGAGGCAGGACGTCGTACAGCTCGGGCATGTCGTGGCGCCAGGAGCTGGTGATCTTGACGTTGGGTTCGATGGTGACGTCGGTCCGGCCGGCGAGATAGCGATCGATGGCGTAGGCGCACTTCTTGCCGTGGCCGGCCGACTCGATCAGGGTGGTGGGGCCGGTCACGAAGTCGCCGCACGCGAACACGCCGCGGACGTTGGTCGCGTACGTCGCCGGGTCCACCTTGAGGCGGCCGCGGTTGACCTCGAAGCTTGCCTCCACCGGCAGGAACGAGAGGTCCGCCGCCTGCGAGACCGCCGGGATCACGGTATCCGCCGGAACGATGAACTCCGAGCCCTCGATCGGCACCGGCGAGCGGCGCCCGGAGGCGTCGGGTTCGCCCAGCTTGTTGCGGATGAACTTGACGCCGGTGAGGTGGCCATCCTCGCCGATCAGCTCGACCGGGCTGACGAGGAACTCGAGGCGCACGCCCTCGCGCTCTGTCTCGCCCAGCTCCTCCTCGTCGACCACCAGCTCCGACCGCGTGCGGCGGTAGGCGATGGTCACGTTCTCGGCGCCGTAGCGGAGGCTCGTGCGCGAGCAGTCCATGGCCGTGTAGCCGCCGCCGATGACGACGACGTTGCGCCCGACCGTCATCTCCTGGCCAAGGTTCGCCTTCTTCATGTAGTCGACGCCGTACTGGACGCCGTCGAGGTCCGCGCCGGGGACATCGAGGTAGACCGGGTTCATGGCGCCGGCCGTGATCGCGATCCCGTCGTAGTCCCGCTGGAGCTCGTCGAAGGTGATGTCGATGCCGATGGTGGTGTCGAACACGAACTTGACGCCCAGCCGCTCGACCAGGCGGACGTCCATCTCGATCGCCTCGCGCGGGAGCCGGAACGCGGGGACGCCGACCAGCATCGTGCCGCCGCCGAAGGGCAGGCTGTCGAACACCGTGATCTGGTAGCCCTTGACCGCGAGCTCGCGCGCGACCGCGAGGCCGGCCGGACCGGCGCCCACGACGGCGACCCGCTCCGCGCGGGGGGAGATGGCCGGCATGACGTCGGGGATCCCAGAGGCCTCGTGCCATTCCACGAGAAACCGCTTCATGGCGCGGATGGCCAGGGGCCGGTCGATGTCGCCGCGGCGGCAGGCCCGCTCGCAGGGCGCCGAGCACACGTAGGAGCACATCGCCGCGACCGGGTTGGGTTCGCGCGACAGGATGTAGCCCTCCTCGAACCGGCCTTCGGCGGCGAGGTTGAGGTAGCCCCGGCAGTTGGTGCCGACGGGGCACGCTTCCTGGCACTCGATGTTGCACTGCAGCCAGGAGGCGTCGACCGGTTGTACGAGGAATTCCTGGGTCGGGTCGATGGCCACGAAGTGGACGTGCCTTTCCTGCGGGATCGGGGCAGGGCGACGGGAACCACGGCGCCGTGCTGCGCCGTGCTTCGGAATCTATCAAGCCGCGACAGCCCGTGCACAGCAGCACCGGTCGCGGGACCCGGAAAGCGAGCGTGGCTCGTGTTGACGCGCGGAGGTGGCGCAGCTACGCTGGCCCCGACGCGTCGGCCCAGGCAGCATCCACCGTTCCAGGCCCGCAAGGAGGTCCGTGAGCCCGTCCGAGATTGCCTTTCTGGCCCTCGGAATCGTCCTCGGCGCCGCCATCGGTGCGGCCATCGTGGAGGCGGTCCGATCCCGTCCCGCACCCCGGCGAGAGGTGCGCGTCACGATCGCACCGAACTCCTTGATCCCCCGCAGGGGCTCCACACTCGCCGTCGCGACCGCCGGCGGAGGCGTCCTTCGGCGGCCCGGGTCACCCGAGGACGACGCCTGGTTCGACGGCCCCGCCGCGACCTTCACGGCCACCCCCACCATGGCCGGAAGCCCTGCCTCGATGGCGGTCAGGGATCGAACACGCGTGCTATCTGGTCCGGCGACCCTGCGATCGACGGCGGTCGCCGTGCCCGTCGATCGCCCGAACGGCCCACCGCCGACGCGACCGGCGCCCGACCAGGGTCCGAGGGAGGACCCCAGGCCCCAGGCGACGCGGGGACCCGACGCCGTCCCGCCGCCCGCGTCGCTGGGGGCCGTTCCCCGCGCCGTCGCCGTGCTGGTACCCGTTGCCACGACCGAACCCTTGGTCGATGATGCTTCCATGGGCAGGACGGTCATGATCCCGGTCATCGAGGTCGGCGAGCGAACGCCGACGGCATCCGTGAAGCCGCGACCGCCTGTCGAGATGGCGCCGCTCGTCATCGCACCTGCCGCCGTCGGCCTCGCGATCAGCGCTGACGACACCCGGCCGGTGGGCCGGGGCGCATCGTCCGGTGGCGCGGGCCGGGGCGATGCCGCGGCCGCCGCGGCGCTCCCGGGCGCCGATCCCTGCGGCACCACCCGTGTCCTCATGGAGGAGCGCTGCGCGGTCGCGTCGACGGCCGCAGAGCAGGCCCGGATCGCGGCGGAGGCCCTTCGCGAGGCACAGCGTGCGTACGACACGCTGCGCGAGCGCGTCGAGCGGGCGCAGGCCGAGGCCGACCCGCGCGGGCTCGCGGCTGCGAAGGACGCGCTGCACATGGAGTTCCGGGCGGCCACGGCCCGGTCCCGCGGCGCCGACGACACCGAGGCCGCCGCGCGCGAGTGGCTGACCCGGATCAACGAGCTCAACATCCGGGCCCGCGACGCCCTGCGGCTCGCCGAGGCCGGATCGGCCGAGCTCCGGGCCGCCCTGCCCCGGCTGGAGCGGATGGGCGTGGAGGCGGACGCCGCGCGGATCAGCGCCGAGATGGCGGAGTCGACCTGCCACGAGGCGCGGGTGCAGCTCGCGACGTGCGAGGAGGCCGAGACGGTAGCCCGCATGGCCGCGGCGTCACCGGCTGCCGCAGCACCCGTGGCGCCCGCCCCGATCGCCGACATCGGGCTGGATGACGCGCCGATCGGCGAGGCACCGGCCGACGATTGGGACATCTCGCCCGGGTCCTTCGAGCGCCAGATGCCCGCCGCGGCGATCGGCGCGTATCCGGTCATCGTGCGCATCCTGCGCGGGGATCGCGAAGCGAGGGAGCGGTTCGTCGCGACGGTGGCGGCCGGCGACCCGGAGGCCGAGCGGGCGTGGCGGACGCGGACCGACCAGCTCGTCGGCGCGATCACCGCCCGGGCGATCGAGGACGGCTACCTCGACATGCCGGACGACGACACCTTCTGGTCCCTGTTCGCCCCGGGCGAGTCACGCGAGATCGTTGCCGCCCTCTCGGCACTGGGCTACCGGTACGACGGCGCCGGCGGCTTCGCTGACGAGCGCGTCCCGGCGCAACGCGACCTGTCGCTCGCCGTCGGCTACGCCGGGCTCGACCGGATGCGGATCCGCAACTGGCCGCGCGAGCAGGAGCTGTCCGAGCTGTACCAGAACGCAACCGTCGCGTCCGACGAGTGGCTGGTGCACCACGCGGGCGACCTGACGCTGGGCGAGATGGTGGACGCCCTCGGCCTGCGGGCCGGCAACCTGGCCGAGGTCTGGAATGCCTGGGGCCGCGTGCGGCCCGTGCTGCTCGCGCAGGACTGAGCCTCAGCCCTCGGCGCCGGGCTCCTCGTCCGCCTCGATCACGATCACGCGCAGCGCCTCGGACGCCTCGACCCCGATCGCCGCTCCCTCCTCCTTCGCCCACTCACGGATCCGGGACTCCAGCTGCTCGGGGTGCCGGATCTGGCTCGCGTGGGCGCGCAGGGCATCGATCTTGCGATCGAGCGTGGCGCTGACGTCGACCCACGCCGACGGCCGGCCGGACCAGAACAGGTACAGCCTGCGTACCGTGTGCGGAGCAAGCCCGTCGCGGGCAAGCCACGGGAAGGCCATCGCGTTCCGGGCGGCCGGATAGACCGCGTCGACGGCCGCGATCCCGGCGGCACGATGGTCGACGTGGTTGACGCCGTCCTCGTCGTAGAACAGGACCTCGGGGTCGACGGCCAGCACGGCGTCCGGCCGGAAGGTCCGGATCTCGCGCACGAGCTGCTCGCGCAGGGCGAGGTCGTTGGCCAGCGCCCCGTCCGGCTGGTGCAGGAACGACACGCCGGCGTAGCCGACGATGGCCGCGGCGGCCTGCTGCTCCGCCTCCCGCAGCGCCGCGAGCTCGAGCGGGTCCGTCTGCCAGTCGTCGGCCCCGGCGTCGCCGCTCGTGCAGCACACGAGCCAGCCCTCGGAGCCTTCGTCGATCCAGCGGGCGGCGGTCGCGGCGGGGCCGAAGTCCGCGTCGTCCGGGTGCGCGACGATGACCATGAACCGCGCCGGACGCCACGTGTGGGGCGCCTTCCGGGCCTCGTCAGCCACAGCCGGCGACTGTTGCCCGGGGGACACGGAATCGCTCGTCGCGATGCCTTGTGGCCTTGAAATCGGGAAGGGGCGTTGTGTTAGAGTCGCGCCTGAGGCTTCGCTCGTCTCCCCCCACGGGCGAAGCCTCTCTGTATGGCCCGAAAACGGCCGGCGGCGCGCTCAACCGGCCCGCTCGGCGCGGGCGGACTCGAGGGCCGCGAGGACCTGCGCGGCGTGCCCGTCGGCCTTGACCCTGGGCCAGGCCACGGCCACCTTCCCGTCCGGATCGACGAGGAAGCTGGAGCGCACGATCCCCCAGTACTTGCGCCCGTAGTTGTTCTTCTCCTGCCAAGCGCCGTAGGCCTCGGCGACCGCGTGGTCCTCGTCGGAGAGGAGCGTGAACGGCAGCCCGAACTTCGCGCGGAAGGCCGCGTGGCTGCCGGAACCGTCGGGGCTGATGCCCCAGATCTCGGCATCCAGGCCGCCGATCTCGGCGTGGAGGTCCCGGAACTGGCAGGCCTCGGTCGTGCAGCCGGGCGTGTCGTCCTCCGGATAGAAGTAGACGACGGTCCAGCTCCCGGTCCGGTCGGTCAGCCGGTGGATCGTGCCCTGCTCATCGGGGAGGGCGACCGGGGGTGCCGGGTCGCCGGACTGCGGCGTGCTCATGGCTCCGAGGATAGCCCTCCCGGGGGCATCGCGGCCTCGATGATGAGGAGGCTGCCCCCGACGATCGCGACCGAGGCCGCGGGCCCGGTGCGCACGTTCGACAGTCCCCTGGCTGGTCCTGCCTCGAGCGGCTCCCCCCGCAGCGGGTAGCGGAGGTCCCGCGTCCTGACTCCGTCGACCGGACCGTTGAACGGCAGCAGCGACACGGTCGCGCCGATCCGGCCGGGCAAGAGGCGCTCGATCGCGACTCCCCCGGGGAGCGGAGCGAAGAGCAGCGACACCCGCACCTCGTCGTCGAGCAGCACGGCCGGCGTGTCAGCCAGCGCTTCGTGACCCAGGAGCCAGACGTTGGCGAGCGCGTGGTCGAGGCGCGAGCCACCGAGCGCACCCAGGATCGTCACCCTCGTCGCACCCAGGCGCAGCGCCTCGAGGACCGCGAGCTCCGTATCCGACTCGTCCTTGTCGCTGGACGCCGCGGCGACCCGCGTGCCCGCCGCCTGCGCCGCCGTCAGGCGTATGGGGTCGGCCGAGTCGAGGTCGCCGACGACCACATCGACGGTGAGGCCGAGCCCTTCGGCCCCCGCGAGTCCCCCGTCCGCGGCGACGACCCCGGCGATCGCCGTGTCCCAGCCCGGCCAGGCCACGTCCAGCGCCTCGCGTGCTGGAACGTCGCCCGCGGCGACCACGACGAGGTGCCGGTCTCGGCTGTCGGTCACGCCCGCGATCCTACTCCGCGACGGGGCCGGACCGTGTGCGGCAACGTGTAGACTCCCGCCGTGTCCGACGACCCCTATCCCGCCTCGATCCAGCGCGTCGTCGACGCCGCCGCCCGGAAGGGCGTGACCCTCGACGTGCGCGTGTTCTCGGAGTCCACGCACACCGCCGACGAGGCCGCCGGAGCTGTCGATGCCGAGCTCGGGCAGATCGTGAAGTCGCTGGTGTTCGTCGCGCCCGGCGAGGGCGGCGCCCTCGAGCCGATCCTGTGCCTCGTGTCGGGGCCGAACCGCGTCGACCTCGGCCAGCTGGCCGCCGTGACCGGTGAACCCGAGGTCCGGCGCGCCAGCGCCAATGAGGCCCGCGAGCTCACCGGCTACACGATCGGCGGCATCCCCCCGATCGGCCATGGCCGTTCGATGCGCGTCGTGATGGATCCCGACCTCGGGCGGTTCCCGGTGGTCTGGGCCGCGGCGGGCACGCCCACCGCGGTGTTCCCGGTGCCGCCGGCGACGTTGCGGATGCTGGCCAATGCCAACGTCGCCCCGATCTGCGAGGTGCGCGACACCCGGCCGTCGACCGACGCGTCCGAGGTCGCCGAGCCGAGTCCCGCCGCGCAGAACGCCGGCGCCTGACGGCGGCCATGGTCACGGAGCCGCGGCATGCGGTGATCTCGTTCCCGGGCGGCCTGCGAGCCGGCCTGCGCTGGACCGGCAGCGGCCAGGGCGCCGCGATGTTCGCCCTCACCGAGGCCGGCGGCCCGCTGACCGACCTCGGTGAGCTCATCGGGCCAGATCCCGACCAGCGCTGCCGGGCGGAGATCCGGGTCGAGTCACCCGCCGGACCGTGGACCGTCCGGCTCGCGTCCACGATCAGCGACCAGCCCGAGGGCATGCTCTGGGACACGGAAGGCCTGCTGGTCGTGAAGTACGGCTTCCACGCCTACGGGTTCGAGGCGCGCTCCGGAGTGCTCCGCTGGAGCCATCGGTCGGCGTCGCCAATCCTGGCCGTGCTCGGCTCGTCGCGCCTCGCCCACGTCATCGTCCAGGCCGAGGTCGAGACGTTCGCGCTCGAGCCCGACGGCGAGGTCGCCTGGCGGGTCGCGCACTCGGACGTCGTGACCGGGGTCGAGCTCGTCGGCGGGCGGCTGGTGCTAACGAGCTTCGATGGACAGGTCCGCGCGCTCGACCCGCGCACGGGGCGCAGCTCCGACTGACGCCCGCGGTGGACGGACGGTGGACAACTTTCGGTCGATCGGGCGGTCCTGGGTGGATAAGTCCGTTGACCCGTGCCACGGGTCCCGGATAGCGTGGTTGGCAGCCCGGAGGGGCCGAGCGATGCTAACGGCGGCGATGACATCAACGCCCACGCGTCGAGTAGGTTCCTTCGGGCTATTTGATTCCCCGGCGCCGGTATCATCCGCCGGGTGATTCCCATCCTCCTGGTCCTGGCCGGCGTCGCGCTGCTCGGGATGGGATGGATCCTCCTTCGATCGCTGGGCTCGGCGGGTCGCGTGGGTCGCATCCTCGCCGCGACGCCGGTGGTACCGGTCTCGCGCGCGCTCGCCTTCGCGGAGAGCGGATCCGCGCGCTACGTGGCGGTCGCGGGCCGCATCGACGCCGAGGAGGAGTTCGAGGACGAGCATCATCGCCCGCTCGTCTTCCGTCGGACACGGCTCGAGACGAAGGCCGGCAAGGACTGGACGGCGATCGAGGACGTCCGCCAGTCGGCGCCGTTCGAGATCG
>DATDJA010000383.1:0-3152 GCA_036520795.1 Candidatus Limnocylindrales bacterium | reverse complement strand
CAGGACGCGATCAGGGCCGCCCGCAGGGCGCAGCCGGCCTGGTTCCGGCTCGGGTGGGAGAAGCGACTCGAGATCATGAAGCGCGCGGCGGACCTGATCTCCGAGCGGCAGATGGAGTACGCGGGCCTGATGGCCGTCGAGATCGGCAAGACGCGGATCGAGGCGCTGGGCGAGGTCGAGGAGGCCGCCGACCTCATCCGCTACTACGCGAAGACGGCCGAGGACAACGCGTTCTACGACCACCCGCTCGACAACCTCGGCGACGCGACCGTCCACACCCGGACGATCCTGCGACCGCACGGCATCTTCGCCGTCATCAGCCCGTTCAACTTCCCGATGGCGCTGTCCGTCGGGCCGACGTGCGCGGCGATGATGGCCGGCAACACCACGATCCTCAAGCCGGCCTCGGCCGGCGCGATGACCGCGATCGCGGTGCTCGAGGCGTACCGCGACGCCGGGGTCCCGGACGGCGTGTTCAACCTGGTCATGGGGCCGGGCGACACCGTCGGCGACGAGCTCCAGCACAACCAGGGCATCGACGGGATCGTGTTCACGGGCTCGTACGAGGTCGGGTTCGAGCTGTTCCGCAACTTCTCCACGACGTTCCCGCGGCCGTGCATCGTGGAGATGGGGGGCAAGAACCCGGCGATCGTGCTGCGCTCGGCGGACCTCGAGGAGGCGGCCGAGGGGATCATGCGGGCGGCCTTCGGGTTCGGCGGGCAGAAGTGCTCGGCCAACAGCCGGGTCTACGTCGAGAAGCCCGTCCACGACGAGCTGGTCCGGCTGCTCGTCGAGAAGACCGAGAAGCTCACGGTCGGCGACCCGCTGCCGCGGACCGCGTTCCTGGGGCCGGTCATCGACCAGCGGGCGGTCGACCGTCACCAGCGTGCCGTGGCCGACGCCCGGCGCGACGGCGCCGTGTTCACCGGCGGCGAGCACCTGACCGACGGTGCGCTCGCCCGCGGCTTCTACGTCGAGCCCACGGTCGTCGGCAACCTCCCGAGATCGCATCGCCTCTTCCAGGACGAGCTGTTCGCGCCGTTCACCGCGGTCCACGCGGTGGACTCGCTCGACGAGGCGCTCGCGCTGGCGAACGACAACGTCTACGGGCTGACCGCGGGCGTCTACTCGTCCGAGCCGGCGGAGGTGCAGCGCTTCCTCGACGAGATCGAGGCAGGCGTGCTGTACGTCAACCGGCGCGCCGGAGCGACGACGGGCGCCTGGCCCGGCGTCCAGGCGTTCGGCGGCTGGAAGGGCTCCGGATCGACCGGCAAGGCAGGCCTGTCGATGTACTACGTCGCGCAGTTCCTGCGGGAGCAGAGCCACACCGTCGTCGACTAGCGCCGGAGCACCTCGCCGCCGGCCCGTGTGCCTGAGACCCGCCAAATCGCTCCATCGGCGCCATCGGAGGCAGGCCAGCGGCGAGAAACGTGCCTGACAGTCACGCGATCGAGCGCAACGGCCGATTCAGCTGTCTGGATGGCGCGTTTTGGCCGATCCTGGGCACATCTCGCTGGTCGGGTCGCGGGACCTTCGGGTCGTCGCGACGGGGCGCCGCCTCCTGCTATTCTGATATTCACTCTGCATAACATCTATGCGTATCTCGGCGCCCGCCGAACGGCGGCGGGGCCTCGACCGACGCTCGGATCCACAGTCAAGGAGGCCACGTGACGACCCCGCTCGAGGCGCGAACCGTCCCGGACATCGTCACCGAGCTGCCCGGCCCCAGGGCCAGGGCGCACATCGAGTTCGACCACGCCTGGACGAGCCCGAGCCTCCCGCGGGCCTACCCGATCGTGCCCGTGCGCGGCCTCGGCTGCGCGATCGAGGACATCGACGGCAACGTGTTCCTCGACTTCGCCGCGGGCATCGCCGTCAACTCGACGGGCCACAGCCACCCCGACGTCGTCGCCGCGATCCAGCGCCAGGCGGCGGAGCTCCAGCACTTCAGCGCCAGCGACTTCTACCTGCCGATCTACGCCGAGGCCGCCGCCGAGCTCGCCCGCATCGCGCCGATGTCGCCGGCCCGCGTGTTCATCGGCAACTCCGGCGCGGAGGCGGTCGAGGCGGGGCTCAAGCTCGCCCGCTACGCGACGAAGCGTCCGAACGTGATCGCGTTCCTGGGCGGCTTCCACGGCCGGACGATGGGGGCCGTTAGCCTGACGGCGTCGAAGGCCAAGTACCACGCCCACTTCGGCCCGATGCTGCCCGGCGTCTACCACGTGCCGTTCGGCAACGAGGGCCTCGACGAGATCGAGAACCGCGTGTTCAAGCGCCTGATGCCCGCGGACGAGTTCGCCGCGGTCGTCGTCGAGCCGATCCAGGGCGAGGGCGGCTACGTCGTGCCCGAGGACGACTTCCTGCCGCGCCTGCGCGAGCTGTGCGACCGCCACGGGATCCTGCTCATCGCCGACGAGGTCCAGTCGGGCGCCGGGCGCACCGGCAAGATGTGGGCGCTCGGGCACTGGGACGTCGAGCCCGACATCCTGCTCACGGCGAAGGGGATCGGGTCCGGGATGCCGGTCGGCGCGATGATTGCCAAGGCCGGGCTGATGACCTGGGGCCCGGGCGCGCATGGCAGCACTTTCGGCGGCAACCCGGTGTCGCTGGCCGCGGTGCTCGAGACGATCCGGCTGCTCGAGAACGGGCTCATCGCCAACGCCGCGATCCGCGGCCGCGAGATCCAGGATGCCCTTCGGCCGCTGCTCACGCGTCACCCGGCGCTCGTGAAGGACGTGCGCGGGAAGGGCCTGATGATCGGAGTCCAGTTCGACTCCGGCCAGACCGCCGATGCCGTCCAGATGCAGGCCTTCGAGCGAGGCCTCCTGGTCCTCGAGGCCGGCGACGACTGCGTCCGGATGTCGCCGCCGCTCGTGGTCTCGCAGGCCGAGGCCGCCACCGCCGTCCGGATCCTGACCGCGGCGATCGATCACGTCGCGGCGCATCGCTTCGAGGACCGCGCCGCCGTCGCCGCCGAGCGCCGCCTCGGGCGGGCCACCGAGGGCTTCGGCGCGTCCGGCTGATCCGGCACACTTCCGCCATGCCCGGCAAGGTCGCCTCCATGCGCGACGCGATCGCCGACCTCGTGCGCGACGGCGACACGGTCGCGATCGAGGGCTTCACGCACCTCATCGGCTTCTCCGCGGGCCACG
>DATDJA010000382.1:0-3592 GCA_036520795.1 Candidatus Limnocylindrales bacterium | reverse complement strand
GTGGGTCCACGCGACGCTCGTCGACTCGACGCTGGCCACCGGCGAGGCCTGGCTGGGCCCGATTCCGCCCGCGGTCCGGGCCGGGTTCTACGCCGAGACCATGCCGGTCGCCCGCCTGTTCGGCATCGCGGAGTCGCAGATACCTGCCGACGTCGACGCGTTCGACGCCTACGTCGCCTCGATGCTGGCGCCGTCCGGCCCGGTGCACCCGTCGGCGACGGCCCGCGACCTCGCCTCGGTCATCCTCCATCCGCCGCTCGCACCCGCGGTCGAGGCCGGGCCGGTCGCGGCGCTGCTGGGCGATTGGGCGGGTCCAACGGCCGCCTTGCTCCGAGAGATTCCGACCCCAGCCTACGACTGGCTGCTCGTGCCGGCGATCGGGCTGCTGCCGCCAGGCCTGCGCGACGAGTACGGGTTCGCCTGGGGCGCGCGCGAGCGCGTGATCTCCGCGTGGCTGACGACGACATGGGGGTTCTGGCGACGGGTCCTGCCGCCCGGCTGGCGGTGGTTCCCCCAGGCCCTCGCGGCGGATCGCCGGATCGCGGGAGGGTCCTAGCGTTCGCGGCCGTCCCATGCCGTGATCGCCTCGGCGAGCGGTCGGATAGGCGTCGGTGCGGTGTCCCGCCCGCCGAGCTCCAGCCCATACCACTCGACCCCGTGCCAGCGGCCCTGCTTCCAGCCGATTGCCTCGAACTGGCCGATCCGCTCGAAGCCGAGCGCCAGGTGGAGCGAGGTCGAGGCCGGGTTCGGCTGCGTGATCCCGGCCACCACGAGGTGGAAGCCCTGGAGGCGCAGCACCTCGAGCAGCGCGGTCATCGCCGTCCGGCCGATGCCCCGTCCCGCGAACGCACCGTCGACATAGACCGCCGACTCGACCGTCCAGTCGTACGCTGCCCGATCGCGGTGGCGCGTCGCGTAGGCGTAGCCACGCACGATCCCGTCGACCTCGGCCACGAGCCACGGGGTCCGCTCGGTCGCCTTGGCGATGCGCGCGGCCATCTCCTCGGCCGTCGGCGGATTCAGCTCGAACGAGATCGACGTCCCGGCCACGAACGGGCCGTAGATCGCGGCACACGCGGCCCCGTCGGCGACGGTCGCGAGGCGGACGGTGATGGGCGCCATCGTCAGTACAGGCTCGGGAATCGATGGCGCCACGTCGGGCGCAGGTTCAGCGGCGTGGCCGCGTCCAGCGCGTCGAGCAGGGTTCGCGTGTGGCTGAGGCCCCAGCGGTGATCGGCGACGTAACCGCGGAGCGCTGCCCAGAACGGCTTCGATCCCATCTTCTGGCGGGCGTTGTCGAGCACGTTGCCGCCCTGGATGTAGACGACCTCGTAGTAGCACAGCGAGGAGTAGCGGTAGATCGACCGGTCGAGGTCGTCGCTCGCGCACCTCGAGCCGCGGCGGAGCCCCAGGACGCGCCGGGCCACGAAGTCCGTCGCGGCCTCGTCGGCGAACGGCTCGCGCGCCTGGTCGTTGCCCACGAGGCCGTAGAACCACTGGTGCGCGATCTCGTGGGTGACGAGATAGGTCAGGTTTGCGCTGGGCGTCCCGGTCGGGATCCATGCGATCCCGGGCCCCTCCATACCGTACGCGCCGGCGGATTGGACCACGCGGAGCGTGCCGTACGGGTAAGGCCCGAGCTTGGCTTCGAGCTTGCGCACGGCGTTGGCCGCGGCGTCCAGCGCGCGGGCGGCCTGGAAGCCGGGGCGGGCGATGAGACGGACCTTGGTGTCGCCGACCCGCCGCTTGAGCACCCGGTAGTCGGCCGCCGCCGTGACCACGAAGTCGCGGACGTTGGTCGCCCGGAATGTGCGGGTCAGGCCGTCGCTCGAGGCCGAAACGACGTGACCGCTGGTGCCGAAGCGGAGTGGCACGTCGGTCCTGAGGCGCACGGTGACGCGATCGCTGACCGGGGTCACGAATGGATCGCCGTGGTTGGGCCGGTTGAACGGGCGCTTGCGGCTGATCCACGGGATCCAGCGATGCATGTCGACGATGCCGTTGGCCCGGGTAAACAGCCAGTTTGAACCGCTCAGGTTGGCACGCAGGCGGGCGGCGAAGGGGACGACGATCGTGGCCGAGGCGCCGTCCGGGAGCACGCCGCCGAGCGGGACCATGATCGTCTGGTCGTCGATGCGTGCCTTGACCCTTGACCCGTCGACGGTGACGGCGCCCAGGTCGAGCGCGCCCAGGCGCGCCATGACGGTGTTGAGCATGAGTCGGTCGATGCCGTCGCCGGAGTCGTTCCGGGCGTCGATCGTGACCGTGCCCTTGAGGGTCCGGGCGGCGACCGTGAGGCGGACGTCGACGTCGTACGTGGCGTCGATCGCGAGGCTAGTCCGGTGAACGGCGCCAGGGACGATGGCTGTTGTGGCGACGGTCGATGCCGGCCGGACTGGCTGCGGCACAACACGTGGCGTGGCCGGTATCGCCTCGGCCGTGGCGCCGGTGATCGCGGCGGCCAGCAACGCGATCACTGGGAACGTTCTTGGGAGCCATCCGGTCCGCGGCATGGGGGCCATCCTAGCCTTGGGACGCGCGATGGGTCGCGGAGCCATGGCTCGGTGGCCGTCGCCCACTGCTCGATGCCTGGCAGTCAACGTTTGGGCACTGAAGGCAAGCCGATGCCCGGCCTCGGCGCGAATCGTTGACCCACAGGCATCGGTCGACCTCGACGGGAGCCTGTGCGGCGCCTTCGACTCGAAAGTGATGACTGCCAGGCAACGTGTCCCCGGTCGGCGGCCGATACTGACGGCGATGGGCGACGACGTGCGAGGCGACGGGGCGGCACTCCTGCGGGCGATCGGGTCGCGGCTTCCGGAGCTGCGGCTGCTGACCGATGCCGCCGACCGCGAGTCCTACCGCCGCGACGAGACGGCGTATCTCGAAGCCGGTCTGCCGCTGGCGGTGGCCCTCCCGACGACGACCGCCGAGGTCGCCGAGCTCGTGCGGCTGTGCGGCGAGCACGACGTGCCGATCGTCCCGCGCGGCGCGGGGTCCGGGCTCTCGGGCGGCGCGGCCGGCATCGAGGGGGCGCTGACCATCGCCTTCACGCGGATGACGAGCATCCTCGAGATCGATCGCGACAACCTCACCGTCACGACCCAGCCGGGGATCATCAACGCGGACCTCAAGAAGGCCGTGGCGGCCGAAGGTCTGTTCTATGCCCCCGACCCCGCCTCGTACGAGATGTGCACGATCGGCGGCAACCTCGGCACCAACGCGGGCGGGCTGTGCTGCGTGAAGTACGGCGTGACGCGCGACGCCGTGCTCGGCCTTGAGGTCGTGATGGCCGACGCCATCGTCCTGCGCCTCGGCGGCAAGAACGTGAAGGACGTGGCCGGCTACGGGCTCATGCCGCTGCTCGTCGGCAGCCAGGGCACGCTCGGGCTGATCACGGAGGCGACCCTCCGGCTCCGGCCGACACCCCCGCCGCGCGCGACGATGCTGGCGTTCTTCCCCTCGCTCGAGGCCGCGGGCGAGGCCGTGGCCGGCATGACCGCCGCGGGGCTTGGCCCCGTGACCCTGGAGCTCATGGATGGGTTCACGATCCGGGCGGTGGACGACGTGCACAAGCTCGGTCTCGACCGGG
>DATDJA010000381.1:0-3350 GCA_036520795.1 Candidatus Limnocylindrales bacterium | reverse complement strand
GGACGTGCCGCATCCCGTGACCACGACGGGCGCGCCGTCCGCCGCCGTCTGACGCACGAGCGAGGCCATGGCGTCGGCCGAGCCGTCCGCGACGAGCCGGGCGGCCACGCGATCGGCGAGCCCGGGTTCCACCGCGATCATCTCGGCCATCGCCCACGGCGGCGCGGGGCGCTCGGCGGGTGTCGGCATGGATGCCCATGGCTCGGGCGCCGGGGGGAGCGGGGCGTCGGCGTCGAAGCCGGCGAGTGTCGCGCGCAGGTCGTCCATCGCCCGATCCTACGCGGGCGGCGACTCGCCGGAACCGCCGGCCCGCCCGATGCGCCCCATCCGCCCCGCCGGCCAGTACCGGAGCCACGCCCGCGCGACCAGCGCCTCGATCGTCACCGGCCCGTAGCGCCGCGAATCGACGGCCGCGCCGTGCCCGCCCGCCTCGAGGGCCTCGTCCGTCGCGTCGCCAAGCAGCCAGGCCTCGTCATCGGCCAGCTGGAGCCAGCCGTCGGCGAACGGAACCCAGTCGCCGGGTCGCCCGGCGACCCGCTTGATCGCCAGCAGCCCCGTCTCGGGCTCACGGAAGACCACGACGGAGCCCCGCTTGGGCCATCGACCGACCGTCGGATCGACCAGCAGCCAGTCGCCTCCGCGGATGGCCGGCTCCATCGAGCCCTCGACGACGGCGACCCGCCACGGGCCGGTTGCCCGCGCGATCCGGCCCGCCGCGCGCGACGAGCCCCGGACGTGCCGAGGCCCCGTCGCCGGACGGGGCCCCTGGGCGCTCACGGGCAGGATCTATCAGCTGGGTCGACCGGCGACCCGCGTCTTGCCCTCGCCGCCGGTGGCCTTCCAGGCCGCGTCGACCTCGTCGATCAGCTCGAGCAGCTTCTTGGCGTCGTCGAGATTCGTCGATGCCTTGACCTTGCTCGCCTGCTTGTTCGCGTTCCAGAACAGCTCGTGGAGGCCCGGGACCGTCTCGAGGTGCTCGGGCTTGAAGTAGTCGTGCCACAGGACGTCGAGGTGGTGCTTGACCAGATCGGCCTGCTTCTCCTTGATCGCGATGGCACGGGTGCGGAAGGTCGCGTCCTCGTTGGCCGCGTACTTCTCGATGATCCGGTAGCAGGACTCGGCCTCGATCCGGGCCTGCTCGGGGTCGTAGACGCCGCAGGGCAGGTCGCAGTGCGCGTGGGCGACCGCGGTCGGGGCGAGCAATCGGGAGAGCAACGACATCTGGGCGACCTCCAGGGGAGTGGGCGGGCTTGCCCGTCGTGGGTCGGGCCGATCGATGGCCCGCCCTCGAAGTGTCGAGTCGCCCGGTGGGCCTGTCAAACGGCGCGATCGCCGGCGACGGTTCGGCACGACTGAAGCCGGGAGCCTGCCTCGCCGCTAGAATGACCGCCGATGACCGACCGCGGGCTCCCGATCGTCGACGGCGCTCCCGCCTGTCCCTTCGTGGCCTACGAGGATGATCGGGACGGGCGTGGGCAGGCTCCTGACCACCGCCATCGCTGCTTTGCTGAGGCGCGACCGGCGCCGCGAGCGCTCGCCCACCAGGAGGCGTACTGCCTCTCGTCGGCATTCCCGGTCTGCCCGACGTTCCAGGACTGGGCGCGGCGCGAAGCCGCCACGGCGCGGGCACTCGCCGAACGCGAGGAGCCGCCGCCTGAGGAGCCGCCGATCAGCCAACCCCTCCCCCCACGCGACGCGGAGCCGCGGCACGCCCCGGCCGGCGAGCCGGTCCCGCCGCTACCGCCCCGCCGGAACCCGCCCCGCGCCTGGGCCGACCCGCCGCCATGGGCCGGTGATCCGATCGACGAGCCGGCCGCGCCTCCGCCGTTCCTCGCGGATCGGCCGCCGGAGCCGGCCGCCGACCGCTCGTCCGACGCAGCGTGGGGCGCGGCCTCGCGCGGGCTCGCGGGCAGCGCCGCCGATCGTCTTGCCGGGCCGTACTCGGACGAGATCGACGATCCGCGCCCGGCGCAGCGCACGCCAGCGGCCCACGACTACGACGAGGTCGATGCCCCCGATCAGGCGTCGTACCCGCCGAACGCCTACGAGGATGACCCGTACGACCGCCCGGCCGCGATCCCGCCCACGGCGCCGGAGCGCCCGGCCGCGGGCCCCACCTACGAGGGCACGGCGACGCCCTCCTCGAGCCGGTCGAGCGGGTCCCGGAGCCCCTCCGGCGGCCGCCAGCCGGCGGCCGCGCCGAGCGGCCGGCGGTCCGGCGCCACGCCGCGGACCCCGTCCCAGGATCCCTCGGAGCTGTTCGGTCCCGCCTGGGAGCGGCCGCGCCGGTATGAGGCGTACCCCTCGCTGCGGACGCGCGTGGGCATTCCCTCGATCGGCGTCCCGTCGCGAATCGGCGTGGCGGCGGCCGCGATCCTGCTCGCGGCCGTCGGGCTGTTCTTCATCGGGCCGATGCTGCTCGGGATCGGATCGAACGACCCGGGCGGCGCCGGCGCGACCGGGACGCCCCCCGCCGAGGAGGTGTCCCCGTCGGCGAAGCCCACGGCGAAGCCCGACCCCACGCCGCAGGTGCACGTCGTCGCGCGCGGCGACACCATGCTCAAGATCGCCAAGAAATACGACGTCACGGTCGAGCAGCTGCTGGCCGCGAACCCCAAGATCAAGAACCCCAACCGGATCCAGGTCGGCGACGAGATCAAGATCCCGGTTCCCGAACGGGACGCCGGCGCTACGGACGCCCCCTGAGCGGAGCCCTCAGCGCGAGAAGGGCGTCAGGTTGATCGACGTGATCTTGCCGGCCTCGACGCGGAACTGGGCGTCGAGATGCTGGCTCGGAGCGCCGGGGCGGAGGACGACGAGGTCGGCCTGGTAGGTGTTGCCGAGGTCCCGCACGTCGCCCGGAATCATCTTGATCCCCTTGTCCGCGCGGAGAAACCAGCCACCGACCGCCTCGACGCCGCGCAAGGTCCGCGCGTTGTCCCCGACGTGGATCCGCATCTCGGTCCGCTCGTCCATCATCGCGACCGCGCCGGTGACGTCACCCTCGTTGAGGCGTTCGAAGAACACCTCCATCGTGTCGGTAGCTCCCATGGCCGCGAGTGTACCGCGCGAGGCTCAGAAGCCGCCGCCAGCCCCGCCTCCACCGCCGCCCGAGCCACCGCCGCTGAAGCCCCCGCCGCCGCCCCCGGAGCCTGACGACGAGGGTGAGTTCCCGATCGTCCCGAGGGCCGCCATCATGCCGCCGAAGTTGGGGATCGGCGAGGAGCTCATGAGCCCGGGCGCCCACCCGCCCGACCCGCCGCCGGAGTCGCCGCCGCCACCGCTGCTGCCGTACCACGCCGGGAAGTAGCCGAACGGTGCGACGCCCGACTCGACGTCCTCCGCCGTGC
>DATDJA010000380.1:0-7383 GCA_036520795.1 Candidatus Limnocylindrales bacterium | reverse complement strand
GACGCTGCGGGACCTGGGCGACAAGGTGTCGCCCGATGACCGCGCGGCCGTGGAGTCACAGGTCGTGACGCTGCGCGAGGCGCTCAAGGGCTCCGAGGTGTCGGCGATCAACTCCGGGATGCAGGCGCTGGTCGAGACGCTGTCGCGGGTGTCGACCGCCGCGTATCAGGCGTCGTCCGCGTCGTCGGACGCCAACGGCTCATCGTCCGACGGGGCCTCGGGGCCTGCCGAGGGCGAGGGCGATGGTGAGGGCGAGCCCGCCGGAGCCCGCTCGGGTGGCGGCGACGCCGGCGACGAAACGGTCGAGGGCGAGTTCAAGGAGGTCTAGCCTCCGTTCCTCCGTTCATGCAACCGCCCGCCGGCTGACGCCGACGGGCGGTTTTGGTTGTGGCGACGGGATCAGGGCGCGAGCCGTTGCCACGCCTGGCTGGGCTCCTTCGGCGTGGTGAGCTGGGGGACGATCGTCCAGGTGCCATCGACGGGGTCGATGAGCACGGGGTGCCCGGTGGCCTCGCTCGGGTAGGCGAGGATCATGGCGCCATCCGGCGACCAATCGATGAACATTCCCTCCCCGGTCGTCGCGTACTGGTCGGCCGGATTCGGCGCCTGGGAACGCACCTCTGCCGCCAGCGGCCCGACATCGCGGACCGAGCCGTCGGCCACCGAGTAGATGCCGATCGGGCGGATGCGCCAGTCGTCCTCGCCAACGCGTTCATAGCGCAGGAACGCGATCTGGCTGCCGTCGGGCGACCACGCCATGTCGATGTCGAACCAGGTCCCGGGCGCGCTCGTGATCTGCCGGGCGCCCGTCCCGTCGGCGTTGACGATGAACAGCCGCTCAGACTCAAGGTCGTCTGCCGGCTTCGCGCTGTAGACCACCCGCGATCCATCCGGCGACCAGCGAGCCTGGCCGATATCGCCCGCGCCGCCCGTCGCCAGGAGGGTCTCCTTGCCCGTGGTGACATCGAGGACCAGCAGCTGCTGGTCGTCGCCGATCGGGCGGTTGATGAGGATGGCCTTCCCGTCGGGCGGCCGAGCTGCGGCGAGGTAGGCGGATGCGCCGTCGACGGCGAGGGCGCGGGGTGCCGTGACGGCGTCAGCGTCGAACAGCCAGACGGCGCTTCCGTCGGCCTGCGTTCCGAAGGTGGCCGAACCGACGGAGCCGCGCGCCGTCGCGTTGACGATCAGCGACCGGGAGTCCGGCGCCCATTCGAAGCCGCCACTCCCACCGGGGAACGGCTGGGCGTTGACGACGACCGGGTGCGAACCATCCGCATTCACGACGACGATGTCGTCGGCGGGGCTCGCGCTGGTCGTGCTCTGACGACGGAACGCAACCCGCCTCCCGTCGTGCGAGAAGACCGGTTCCGAATCGGCCGTTGGGCCGGTCACGATGGCCGTCGCCAAACCGCTCGTTGGATCGACGGTGTAGATGTCACCGTCGGCCGAATAGGTGATCAATCCGTTTGCCGCAGGCCCGAACGGCGGCGGGACCTTGGTCTGGCGAGATCCGACGACGAGCGCCACCGCGGCAAGCGCGAGGGCGACGATGAGGACGGCCATCCCGATGGTCCGCCACGGGACTCGTGGCGCGAACGCGGAACGGCTGGCGATGTCAGCCATGGGGAACCACCTTCCAGCGAAGGTCCATGACGGGCGCTGCCGCGTGCGGACGGCGGCCGCCATGACCTCGTTGCGATAGTCGGGAGACGGCCCCAGGTAGAGGTCCTCGAGGATGACGGGAAGGTCGCGGTCGAACCGCGTCTCAGCGGTCATGCGACCTGCCCTCCCGGGACGTGCGTCGGGGCCTGGTCCGAACCCGCCATTGCCGATCGGCGCATCGCCGCGAGGGCGTGATGCAACCGGGACTTGGCGGTCCCGAGCGGGATGCCCAGGGACGCCGCCACGTCTGGCAGCGGCATCCCCAGGAGGTAGTGCAGGGCGACGACCGCGCGATGGCCGGGATCGAGGCGCTTGAGCGCCGCGTCGACGAGCTCACGGTCGGCGAGAGTTCCGGCGTGGTCGGACGCCGTGGGTGCATCGATGGCGTTGAGCTCGACCTCGATCGGGCGCCGTCGCCGGCTCCGGGCGAGGTCGAGACAGGCATTCACGGTGAGGCGGTGGAGCCAGGCGTCGAACCGGTCGGGATCCCGAAGGCCCCGCAGGTCCCGCCAGGCTCGGATGAGCGTCTCCTGGACCGCGTCGCGCGCGAGCTCCGGGTCCCGAAGAATGAGCCGGGCCGCCGCGTCCAGCCGCGCAAGCGCAGGGTCGACGAGCTGGGCGAAGGCGTCATGATCGCCCTGCCTCGCGCGTTCGACGAGCACTCGCTGGTCCACGGTGACCTCGGTGTGCCACGACCTGGGCGGTCGCGTTCGTCAGCGTATGGCGTCGAGCAACCCGGAATCGTTCACCCCGGGCCACTTTCGCGCCCGCGTGCCCGCGGCGAGTCGTCGGCCCCCGATCCCAAGGCTCGTTTCTGCCATTCGCTCATCACACGGGCGTTCGTCGCGACGTTTCCGCCAAGCGCTCCGTCGCGGAGCGGGTGTCAGCGTCGCCGACTGACTTCGTGCGTGGCGCTGGCACGCATCACCCCGACTCGGTGACGAGCTCCCGCCTGGGTGGCATTTGACACAAACAGGACGCCCGCGATCGGGCCATCTGGCGATGCGAACCACCGACGCAGCTCGACGGTTCTCGCGGGGAACGCCTTGTCAAACGTCGCGGCGAACCGCGAGAGGCGACGACGCGCCGTTCGATCGTCCGGCAGGACCAGGACGCGGGAGACGGGACCCGGCGGCCACCCCCGCTGTCGAGCGACGGCCACGGCGACTCGGGCCTTGCGGTCGACGCCCGCCAGCGTCGCCTGCACGTCAGGAACGACTGACTTCACCTCGACGACCAGCAGATGCCCGGTTGCCGGGTGCCATGCGAAGACGTCGATGGACCCGCGTTCGCCATTCACCTGGAACGTCGCCTCGGGCGCCACCTCCCAGCCGTCGGCGGTGAGCCGTCGCACGACCCACTCGACCAGGTGCGCGTGGTCTCGATCTAATAGGCGATCCATCTCCTCGCCCTGCCACAGGACCTGGAGCCGAATCCGGGCCCCCAGGACGTTGGTGACCTTGGCAAGCGTTCGCAGCGAGAGCCGGTCGGCTTCGCCGCGTTCGATTCGGGACACGGCTGACCGGGACAGCCCAGCCCGCCGGCCGAGCTCCTCCTGGGTCCAGCCACGCCTTCGTCGAAGCGCCCTGATCGAGAGGCCGACTCGTACCGGGTCCACGTCGCACACGATGGGCCGGACCGCTTATCCGCGACTCACCAGCGATTTTGGAACGGTCGCCCGATTCGATCCGCCATCCTTGGCGAGTGCGGCCACCTGAGCGTCGCACCGGACTCATTCGGGTGAGACGGCAGTGCAACAGCTGGAGCTCGTGGAACAGGCGCGGAGGGGCGATCATGACGCCTTCGCCGCCCTGGCAGGAGCCGCGATTCCACGCCTCGACGCGCTCGCCCGCCTCATCCTGCGCGACCCGGAACGGGGCAAGGACGCCACCCAGGAGGCGCTCGTGCGCGCCTGGCGCGACCTGCCGTCGCTCCGCGACCCCGAGCGATTCGACGCCTGGCTCCACCGCCTCCTCGTCCACGCCTGCATGGACGAGGCGCGGAAGCACCGTCGGCACGCGTTCGAGGTTGAGCTGACACCAATCGACCATCCAACGATCAGGGACAGCGCCATCTCCGTCGCCGAGCGCGATGCGCTCGAGCGCGGATTCAGGAAGCTCGATCCCGAGCAACGCGCCCTGATCGTCCTGCATCACTACCTGGGCCTGTCGCTGCCGGAGGTGGCCGAGACGATGCGGATCCCGCTGGGAACCGCCAAGTCCCGGCTCTCCCGCGCCTTGTCGGCCTTGCGCGCTGCGCTCGAGGCCGACGCCAGGATGACCCCCGAGATCGTGGAGGGCCGGTTCGCATGACCACGCGCGACGGCTTCACCCGACTCGTCGACACCTGGCTCGCAGAGGAAGGCGTGCAGACGACGCCCGACTACCTGGACGAGGTCCTGGATCGGACGTCGACATCCCGGCAGCGGCCGGCCTGGCTCAGCCCCGGGAGGTGGCTGCCAGTGGATACGACCACCCTCAACCCTCGCGCCTACTCGATCCCGCCGGCTGTCCGCTACGGCCTGGTCGCGGTGCTGCTCATCATCGCCACCGTCGCCGCGCTCGCGCTGTACGCCGGCTCACAACGGCCTCGCGTGCCGGCGCCGTTCGGGCCGGCGACGAACGGGCGTATCTACTTCGACGTCGACGGTGCCATCGTCGTCACCAACGCCGACGGGAGCGGCCGGCAGACGCTGGACATCGGCATTGCAGCGTCGGGTCCGTACCTGAGCCCCGACGGCACGAGCCTCGCCTTCGTCTCCGTCGACCCGGTGGACATGGCCGGCGACACCATTGTCGTCGCCGGGGCGGACGGCTCGAACGCACGCCCGATCGCCGGAGCGGATCTACGCCTCGATATCGACCCTGCCTTCAACCCCACGTGGTCCCCCGACGGCGCCGAACTCGCGTTCGGTGCCTTCCACGACGGCGCCTTCAAGCTGTTCGTCGCCAAGGCCGATGGCTCCGGCGTGCGGGCCCTTGGCGACCGCGATCTATACGGACGCCAGAACCCGGAGTGGTCCACGTCCGGCGACTGGATCGCGTTCATGGCCCTGCCGGAAACAGGCGACCCGCTCCTCGCGGTCATCCGGCCCGATGGCAGCGGGGAGCGCACCCTGCCAACGTCCCCGGGCGCGGGCGACGGCTTCCGCGGCTGGCAGCTGTGGGCTCCGGACGACACCAACCGCCTGCTGTACGGCATCGGGAACACCGCCGACGGCCTCGGCGATGCCATGGCGACGATGGACGTCAACGCGGGGACCGAGACGATCCTGTCCGACGTCGCTGGCACGGTCGAGCACCGCGGTGCCTGGTCGCCGGACGGGAAGCGGATCGCGTTCCACCTCGGTGATGACATCGCGGTCGTCAACGCGGATGGAACGGGCCTCGTCCGCCTCCCCGACAGGTTGTCCGGCGGGTCCATCGGCTGGTCGCCCGACGGCGAATGGATCTACGGCAAGTCACCCAGCGACCGCGAGGTCTCGGCGATCGACGCGTCCGGCAAGCGTCCGCCGATCGTGATCCTGCTAGACGGCGCCGAGACCGGCGTCTTCAGCTGGCAGCGGATCGCGCCGTAGCGGCGGCGTCGCCCCGATCAGAAGGCCCCGGTCACCGCCGGGGTCTTCTCGCACCCGGTTCGCGAGATAACGTGCGCATTGACAGTACCAAGTTTCTGGCGCTAGCATGGCGGGTGGACCGACCGACTGGTCGGTCGGTTGCCCCGGAGCCCGACCACGATGAGCCGCCCCGACCCCGCCGAACAGAGTCGCAGCCGCCGCGAGCGGATCCTCGACGCGGCGTTCCACGCGTTCGCCACGCAGGGGTACCGCGATACGGCCGTCGATGACATCGCGGGGGCCGCGGAGACGAGCAAGGGCGGCATCTACTTCCACTTCCCGAACAAGGAATCGATCTTCCGCGAGCTCATGGAGACCACCGCCGACAAGCTCGTCGCGCGGGTCGAGCGCGCGGTGGCGCAGGAGTCCGAGCCGGTGGCCCGCGCGGAGGTGGCGATCCACACGGTCCTGGCGACGTTCGCCGGCCACCGCACGATGGCGCGGCTCCTGTTCCTTGACACGATGGGCGCCGGGCGCGTGTTCCAGACCGAGACCAACGCCCTCCACGAGCGCTTCGCGCGCCTGATCCAGGGCTACCTCGATGAGGCGGTCACGGCCGAGGTGATTCCGCCGATCGACACCCGCATCGCGAGCATCGCCTGGTTCGGTGCGCTGAACGAGGTCGTTGCCCGGTGGCTGCTGGCCGATCACGCCGGGCGGCTCGAGGACGCCTATCCGGCGCTGCGGGCGATCCTGCTGCGATCGGTCGGGGTGTCCGAGGCGCGGATCGAGCGCGTCGCGGTGCCAGCCATCGCGGACGGGGCCGACTTCCCGGAGAAGGCCCGATGACGGCCGTCCGGCCGGTCACGGGGCAGACCGCGCACGCGGCACCGGCGCTCGGCATGCGCTTGGCGGCGCTGGTCGAAGCCCGGAACGCGTCGACCGAGACAGGGGTCGCCTCCGTGACCGCGTCCGTAGCCCCCGTCGATGCGATCTCGCTCTACGCCGCGGCGGTCGAGGCGAACCTCGAGGCCGCGCTTTGGTCGCGCCCGACCGAAGGGATCGCGTTCGTGGGCGTGGGCCGCGCGTGGGCGACGGAGCCCGCGGGACCCGAACGGTTCGCGGAGGCCGAGCAGGCCTGGCGAACGCTGCTGCGGACTTCCCGAATCGACGGCGCGAGCCCGGTGCTGATGGGTGGCCTCGGGTTCACGGGCCGCGAGCCCCATGAGGGTGACGTCTGGGCGCCGTTCGCGCCTGCGTCCCTGGTGCTGCCCGAGCTCCTCTACGCAAGCACGCTCGATGGCGCGGCACTGACCGCGTCGGTCGTCGGCGCGGCGGACGACATCGACGGCCGATGGGCGGCGCTGGAGCGGCGCGCGCGAGAGCTCGAGCCGAGCCCGAACGGCATCGTCGCGCGCCCCGTATTTGCGCCGCTCACGGTGACCGACGAGCAGCCGGGGCACGAGGCGTGGGACCGGCTGGTGGGCATGTTCGCGGGCGCCGTCGGTCGGGGCAGGATCGACAAGGTCGTCCTGGCGCGCCGGGTGGGCCTGCGCTCGCCCGTCGAGCTCGATGTCCCCAATGCCCTCCGCCGCCTCGCCGCAAGCGCCCCCGAGAGCACGACCTACGCGTTCCGTCGCGGCGGCCGTACGTTCCTGGGCTCGACCCCGGAGCGCCTCGCTCGTACCGAGGGTCGCGCGTTCCGGACGATGGCCGTGGCGGGATCGATCCGCCGGGGCGCCGACGCCGCCGAGGACGCCGCTCTTGCCGCCGAGCTCCTGGCGTCCGAGAAGGACCGTGAGGAGCAGGCGATCGTCGTGGACTCGATCCGGGACCAGCTGGTGCCGATCGCCGAAACCCTCGAGGTCGCCCCGGAGCCGTCCGTCATGACGCTCCGCTACGTCCAGCACCTGGCGACCGAGATCTCGGGCACCCTGCCCGAGGCGCGCGGCCTGCTCTCCCTCGCCGGCCTCCTCCATCCAACGCCCGCCGTCGGCGGGCAGCCGCGCGACGTCGCGCTGGCAATGGTCGACGAGCACGAGGGCTTCGACCGGGGCTGGTACGCCGGGCCGATCGGCTGGCTCGGCGCGGACGGTGACGGCGAGCTGTGCGTGGCGCTCCGGTGCGGGATTGTCGACCACGCGACGGCAACCCTGTTCGCCGG
The DNA here is from genome assembly GCA_036520795.1 of Candidatus Limnocylindrales bacterium. Classification (GTDB taxonomy): domain Bacteria; phylum Chloroflexota; class Limnocylindria; order Limnocylindrales; family CSP1-4; genus CAIXZV01. The sequence continues at coordinate 1 of DATDJA010000380.1, read as the reverse complement.
C
>DATDJA010000379.1:0-3456 GCA_036520795.1 Candidatus Limnocylindrales bacterium | reverse complement strand
CGCCGGGGCGGCGGCGCCGACGCCGGGCACGACCAGGAGGTCGGCGGACTCGATATCGTCGGGCGCGGTTGCACGGGTGACGCGCGCGCCCGCGGTCAGCAGCGCCTGCTCGATCGAGACAAGGTTGCCGGCGCCGTAGTCGACGACCGCGACCGACACGCTCACCCGAGCGAGCCCTTGGTCGACGCGACACCCGTGCGGCGCGGATCCGGCTCGCACCCGATACGCAGCGCGCGGCCCAGCGCCTTGAACGCCGCCTCGGCGAGGTGGTGGTCGTTGCGGCCGGTGCCACTGAGGTGAAGCGTCGCGCCCGCGGTCCGCGCGAACGCCTCGAGCGCGTGTTCGACGAGCTGGAGCGGGAGGCCGCCGGCCCGCTCGGCGTGGAACGGCAGGTCGATCACGACGTACGGTCGTCCGCCGACATCGATGATCGCCGTCGCCACCGACTCGTCCATCGGCACGGAGCTGTCGCCGAAGCGCCGGATGCCCGCCCGGTCGCCGAGGGCCTCGGCGAACGCCGACCCGAGCACGAGCGCGACGTCCTCGACGGTGTGGTGTTCGTCGATGTGGAGGTCACCGGTCGCCTTGATCTCGAGGTCGAACAGGCCGTGGTGCGCGAGCGAGCCCAGCAGGTGGTCATAGAAGCCGATGCCGGTCGCGATGTCGGCCGCCCCGGAGCCGTCGAGGTCGAGCGTGACGGTGACGTCGGTCTCGCGCGTCGTGCGGGCGATGCGGACCCGGCGCGCCGAGCGCTCCTGGACGTCGAGGATGCCGATCGGCGAGGTCATGCGTTGGTCTCCACGGGGATGGCGGGCAGGCTGGGCGAGATCTCGGCCGCCGCGGCGACCAGGCGGTCGTTCTCATCGGGGTTGCGAACGGTCACGCGCAGGCAGAAGGCGAGCGGGTGGCCGTGGCCGAACGTGCGTGGCACGAGACCGCGGGACATCAACGCGAGCGAAGCGGCCTCCGCGCGTTCGGGCGTGACCAGGTCCAGCAGCAGGAAGTTCGTGACCGAGGGCTGCGGCCGCCAGCCGGCGGCCTCGAGACCCGCCGCGAGACGCGGGCGTTCGCGCTCGACCCGTTCGACGTTGGCGCGCATGCCCGGCTGGTCGCGGAGGGCCGCCGTCACCGCCGTCGCCGACACCGTGCTGATCGACCCCGGCGGGCGGTACAGCGCAATGCGCCGAAGCGTTTCCGGGGCTGCGATGGCAAAGCCCACTCGCAGGCCGGCCAGCGCGTAGGCCTTCGAGGCTGTCCGGACCGCGACCACGTTCGGGAAACGGGTCCGAAGGCCGATGACCGACCGGCCGATGAACTCGCTGTAGGCCTCGTCGACGACGACCGCGGGGACGGGCCGTCCATCGGCCGCGGCATCGGCTTCTAGCGCTTCGAGGAGGGTCTCGATCGTGCCTGCCGGCTCCTCGCGGCCGGTCGGGTTGTTCGGGTTGCAGATCCAGACCAGGGTGGCGTCCCTGGCGGCCTCGAGGACACCCGCGACATCGATGGCCCAGCCCTCGTCACGTCCGAGGCGGGGAACGGCGATCACGCGGGCGCCGCGCTGCTCGGCATGGATCCGGTACATCGGATAGGTGGGTGTCGACACGACAGCGGCCCGGCCGGCCGGCAGGAAGGCCTTCGTGCACATGTCGAGGATCTCGTCGGCGCCGGCGCCCGGGACGATCTCATCGGTCGTCACGCCGTAGGCGGTGGCGGCCGCCTCGACGAGGTTGCGGTAGTCGCCCGGCGGGTACTCGGAGAGGGTCGTCTCGAACCGGCCAGCGGCAAGGAGGTCGGCGAGCAGCTCGGGCGGCGCGGGGGAGGTGTTGAGGTCGAAGCGGAGCACCCGCTCGATGGGGATGCCGAATCGCTCGGCGACGCCCTCGTCGGTCGCCTCCCAGCTGTACGAGGCGGGATCGGTGGGCGAGGTCACGGCGAACGGGCTCGGGCTCATCGAGCGGGCTCCGCGGCGGCGTCGTCGGTGAACCGGGCCTCGACGGCGTCCCGGTGGGCGAGGAGCCCCTCGGCCTCGGCCAGCGTTCGGATCGTCGGTCGGAGCGTGGCCAGGCCCTCGCGCGTGATCCGCTGGACCTGCGAGTACTTCCCGAACGTCTCGACGGCCAGCGGCCCGCAGGCACGGGCGAGGCCACCGGTCGGCAGGACGTGGTTGGCGCCCGAGGCGTAGTCGCCCGCCGACTCCGGCGACCAGCGGCCGACGAAGATCGAGCCCGCGTTCCGGACGTCCGCGACCGCACCCTCGGCGTCCTCGACGTCGATCGAGAGGTGCTCGGGCCCGTAGCCGTTGACGAACGCGATCCCGGCGGCGAGGTCGGCGACGAGGACGATGCGCCCGTGGTCGGCCAGCGCGCGGGCGAGGATGTCGCGTCGGGCGGCGGTCGCGAGGCGCCGCCGGACCTCCGCTTCGACCGCGTCCGCGAGGTCCCTGTCCGTCGTCACGAGCAGGGCAGGGGAGTCGACGCCGTGCTCGGCCTGCGTGATCAGGTCGGCGGCGACCGTGGTGACGTCGGCCGTGGCGTCGGCGAGCACGAGGCCCTCGGACGGGCCGGCGGGCAGATCGATCGCGACGTCGCCCGCGAGCTCGACCTTGGCGGCGGTCACCCAGGCGCTGCCGGGCCCGACGACGAGGTCGGCCGGCTCGAGGCTCTCCCCGGGCAGCCCGTAGGCCAGCGCGCCGATGGCCTGGACGCCGCCGGCGACGAGCAGCGCGTCGATTCCCAGCAGGCCCGCCGCGCCCAGCAGCACGGGATCAACGTTGCCCTCGCGGTCCGCCGGTGACGCGACCACGATCGCGTCCACGCCCGCGACCTGTGCCGGGACGACGGTCATGACCAGCGACGAGGGGTACGGCGCCGAACCCCCCGGCACGTAGGCGCCGGCGCGGGACACCGGCAGCCAGCGGCGCTCGAGCTCAACGCCCGGCACGATCTCCGTGCGGGTCGTGGCCGGACGCTGCGTCTCGGCGAACCGGCGAACGTTGGCGATGGCGGTCTCGAGAGCGTCTCGTTGGGCGACCGGGAGGGCCTCCGCCGCGGCGGCCAGCTCGGCGCGGGTCAGCAGCAGGCGACCGTCGATGCGTCCGCCACCGAAGCGGGCGGCCGCCTCGCGAACCGCGTCGGTGCCGCGCGCCCGCACGTCGGCAAGGATCGCCCGCGCGGCCCCGCGGACGGCAGGATCGGGCACGGCGCCGCGCCGGAACAGCGCTTCGCGCTCGTGCAGCGTCGCTGCGTCAGGCGCACGGAGGTCCAGCCGTCGGAACCGCAGGTCCGCGCCGGCGCCGGTGACGGTCACGGGAGGATCTTCTCGATCGGCAGCACCAGGATCCCCGATGCGCCGGCCGCCCGCAGGCGTGGCAGCAGCCCCCAGACGTCATCGGCGCCGACGACCGCGTGGATCGCGATCATGCCGGCGTGCGCGAGCGGGATCACCGATGGCGATTCG
>DATDJA010000378.1:0-28143 GCA_036520795.1 Candidatus Limnocylindrales bacterium | reverse complement strand
CCGTTCGCCGTGCGCGGCGTCCTCGAGGGGTTCTACGGCAACCCATGGACCCACGAGCAGCGCCTGGACCTGATCGCGTTCATCGCCTCGCGGGGCATGAACACGTTCGTCTACACGCCCAAGGACGACCCGCTGATGCGCCGGGACTGGCGCTCGACCTACGAGGGCGTCGAGCTGCGGCGGCTCACCGAGCTCGTCAACCGGTGCCGCGCGAGCGGCGTCGACTTCGTGTTCTGCGTGTCGCCCGGCCTGACGATGCGCTATTCCGACGACGACGACGTCGAGGCGCTGTGCGACAAGCTCGCGTCGATCGCCTCGCTCGGCGTGACCAGCTTCGGGCTCCTGTTCGACGACATCCCGCCCGACCTCCAGCATGCGGAGGACCGGGAGGCGTTCGACAGCCTCGCGGATGCGCACCTGGGCGTCGCCAACGCCGTGTTCGAGCGCCTCCCGCGGGGCTCGCGGCTCACCGTCTGCCCGACCACGTACTGGGGCACCGGCACCGAGCCCTACCTCGCCACGCTGGGCGGCGGCCTCGAGCCCGGCATCGACCTGTTCTGGACCGGCCGCGCGATCTGCTCGCCGACGCTCGACGTCCGCGACGCGGCGACGTTCGAGCGCACCGCCCGCCGCCCCGCGACCTACTGGGACAACTACCCCGTGAATGACGTGGCGATGGGCTTCGAGCTGCACATCGGCCCGTACCGTGGCCGCGACCCGCACCTGTTCCGCCACGCGTTCGGCGTCGTCGCCAACGGGATGGAGCTCTACGAGGCATCCAAGATCCCGATCGCGACCATCGCTGACTACCTCATGGCACCCGAGAAGTACGACGCGGAGAAGAGCTGGCGGCGGGCGATGCGCGACGTCGTCGGCGATCGCGACGTCGACGACTTCGCCCTGTTCGCGGACAACGTCCGCTCGTCCTGCCTCAGCCCGGACGATGCACCGGCCGTGACCCGGGCCCTCGAGACCTTCGCCTTCCAGATGGACCAGGGCGCGGGGCGCCTCGCCGCATCCGAGCTCGGGACGCTCGCCAACCGCCTGCTCGCAGCCGCGGACCACCTGCTGCGCGGGCCGGTCGAGAACCGCGCCCTCATCGCCGAGTGCCGGCCGTGGATCGAGGCGTTCGAGACCGGCGCGCAGGCGCTGCGCCAGATCGCCGTGCTGGCCGCAGAGGGCCGCCTGGAGAAGGATGCGGCGGAGCTCCGCCCATACCTCGTGCGACTTCGCCAAGCGCGGGTCCGCGTGTTCGGCGACGCGCTCGACATGACCCTCGCAGACCTCACCAACACCCATGTCAGGCCAGGAGAGCTGACGCTCGACGCACCAGGAGGAGGAGCCGCATGACCAGGTCGATCCGGGGGCTCGCCGCCCTCGCAACCATCGTTGTCCTAGCGATCGCCGGCTGCGCCGGCACCAGCGCTCCGTCGAACGACCACGTCCTGCGAGTCGCCATGGGCTCGCCGGGCGAGGCCCAGATCCGCGTCTGGGACGACGTCGCCAAGCAGTTCGAGGCGGCCAACCCTGGCACCAAGGTCGAGATGAACTACCAGGACGACGACCTGTACCAGACGATCGGCCTGCCGAACCTGCTCAACGGGCGCAACGCCCCGGACATCTACTTCGAGTGGACGGGCAATCGCCTCGAGCAGCGGGTGAAGGACGGCTTCGGCGCCGACATCAGCGAGGCGTTCAAGACGGGGCCGCTGGCCGGGCTGTTCGACGACGCGACCCTCGCCCAGTACAAGGTCGACGACAAGGTCGTGATGGTCCCGTACTCGGCCGACGTCACCAACGTGCTGTGGTTCAACAAGAAGCTGCTCGCCGACGCCGGCGTGGAGCCCCCGACGACGTGGGAGGAGCTGCTCGCGGCGTGCGACGCGCTCAACGCCAAGGGCATCACCCCGATCGCGTCCGGCAACAAGGACCTGTGGGCGGCCGGCAACTGGCTGTCCCACATGGTCTCGCGGGTCGTCGGCGAGGACGCCTACGCGGCGGTCCTGAGCGGCACCGGCAAGTTCGACACGCCCGAGTGGGAGAAGGCGTTCGGCTACATCAAGGAGCTGGCCGACCACAAGTGCGTCAACGACAGCGCCAACTCGATCGCCGACGACGCGGGGGCGCAGCTGTTCTTCGGCGGCCAGGCCGCGATGCACCCGATCGGCTCCTGGCTCGTCAGCTGGGCGATCGACGAGGCTCCCGACCTCGACTTCGACTACGTGAACCTGCCCGCGATGCCGGGCGGGACCGGCAATCAGGACAGCGTCATCGGTGTGGCGACCGGGTACGTCGTCAATGCCAAGAGCGCCAAGATCCCCGAGGCGACCTCGTTCATGGCGCTGCTCAACAACGAGGCCAACGTCCAGGCCCTGCTCGAGGCGGAGGTCACGCCGCTGACCAAGTCGGCGTCCGCAGGCACCGACATTGACAGCCGGAGCGCGCGGCTGAGCACCCTGCTCAACGAGGCGCCGGCGATCGTCCTGCCGCCGGACACGGGGTACGACCTCAAGATGGCCGACGCGCTGTACGCCGCCGAAGCCGCCGTCCTGGGCGGGCAACAGACCCCGAAGGAGGCGCTGGCGGCGATCGACGCCAAGCTCGGCCGCTAGCTCCGAGCCCCTCGCCGGTCGCCCGCACGCCGTGGGCGACCGGCATCCTTGCCGCGCATGAAGCGCCGCCCATGAAGCCGACCCGGGCCGTCACCCCCTACCTGTTCCTGGCACCGGCCGTGGCCGTGTTCGGCTTCGCCGTCCTCGTCCCGATGCTGCTCACCGTCGGCTACAGCCTGACCGAGTGGAACGGCTTCGGGCCGATGACGTTCGTGGGGCTCGACAACTACCTGGCCGCGGCGTCCGACGCCGTGTTCCGCGACTCCTTCGTCCACGTCCTCGGCTACATCGCGGCGACGCTGCTGCTCGAGGTCGGCCTCGGGCTCGGGCTCGCCGGGCTCGTCAGCATCCGCCGCGGCGGCCTGTGGTTCCGGGTCGCGATCTTCGCGCCGGTGATGCTGCCGATGGTCGTCGTCGCGGTCCTGTGGTCGTTCGTCTACAACGCCGACTTCGGACTGATTAACGCGGGCCTCGGGGCGATCGGGCTCGAGGGGCTCCAGCGAGTGTGGCTGGGCGACACCTCGACGGCGCTGCTCGCGGTCAGCGTCGTGTCGGGCTGGGTGTACGCCGGGTTCTACATGGTGATCTTCTACGCCGCGTTCAGCCAGATCCCGTCCGAGGTGCTCGAGGCGGCCCGGATGGACGGTGCGGGCGAGTGGGCCCTGTTCCGGCGCATCAAGGTGCCGATGATCCGCAACGTCGTCGCCGTGGCCATCCTGCTGTGCGTCACCGGCGGGTTTCAGGGCTTCGACCTGTTCTTCGTGCTCACCAACGGCGGTCCCTACGGCGCGACCGAGATCCCGACCACCTACCTCGTCAAGGTGGTCTTCCGCAACGGCGACGTGGGCTACGGGTCGGCGATGGCGGTGGTGCTCACCGTCGTCGTGCTCGCCGTGGGCCTCGCCTACGCCCGGCTCCACCGCCGCGGGTCGACCTCGTGAGGCGGCGCAGCCTGCCCGACCTGCTGGTCCTGGCCGGCATGGTCCTGCTGGCCGCCGTGTTCTTCCTCCCGATGGTCTGGATGGTCATCTCGAGCTTCAAGTCGAACAGCGAGATCTTCCAGTCGCCGTTCGCCCTGCCGACCCAGGTCGACCTCGGGCGCTGGGCGGAGGCGTGGGAGGTGGGCCACCTCGGCCAGTACGCGCTCAACAGCGCGATCACGACGGCCGTGTCGGTATTCCTGATCCTCGTGCTCGGGGCGAGCGCCGCGTTCGCGTTCAGCCGCTACCGGTTCCGTGGTCGTGGCTTCCTGCTCAGCCTGTTCGCGCTCGGGCTCATCCTGCCGCTGCAGTCGTACTTCATCGCCCAGTCGACGCTGTTCAACCAGCTCGCGATCACGGACACACGGCTGGCGCTGATCATCCCGTACGCCGCGATGGGCCTCTCGCTCGCCGTCTACCTGCTCAAGGTCTACCTCGACGCGCTGCCCGACGAGCTGTTCGATGCCGCGCGCATCGATGGCGCGGGCGACGCCCGGGTGTTCTGGCTGCTCGCCCTGCCGCTGCTCAGGCCGGGCCTCGCCACGGTCGCGATCTTCTCCGCCCTGGCGGCCTGGAACGAGTTCCTGCTCGCCCTGCTGTACATCCAGGACGACGCGCTCAAGACGATCCCGACGGGCCTGCTCGCATTCTCCAGCCGCTACGTCACCGACTACTCGCTGCTGTTCTCGGCGCTGACGATCGTGACGCTGCCGATGATCCTGATCTATATCGTGTTCAACCGGCACATCGTCGAGGGCATCACCGCGGGCAGCGTCAAGTAGGCACGTACGGCGCAACGGATCGTGCCGACTCGCGTCCGAATGCTCACGGGGGACAGTTCGTTAATGCGGCATCGATAGGGTGATGCCTCGACCCCGACCCGGCGACCCACATGGAGGGACCGATGAGCGAGAGCGAGACCGAGAACAGCCAGCCCGTCCGCACGCGCCGGGCGATCCTCGGAGCGGCCGCGGCGGGGGCCGTCGGGCTGTCGGTCGGGCGCTTCGTGCGGCCCGAGACGGCCTCAGCGGCAACCGGCGCCATGCAGTACGGCGCCGACAACAACGCGGGCGACGCGGGCACGATCCTGCGGTCGACGTACGAGTTCCAGGCGCTCGAGGTCCACGGGACCGGGGCGAACGCCATCGCCGGCCTCGGCGAGGGCGCGGAGTCGACAGGCGTCATTGGCGTAGGGTCCGGCCCCGGGTTCGGCGTCCGCGGTGTGTCTAACCATGGCGTCGGCCTCCACGGCGAGTCCGTCGATGGATACGCGCTCAAGGCATGGGGCAGGGCGGGCTTCTCCACGGCGGGGACGGCCACGGTCGCGCGACACAAGGCGTCCGTGAAGGTGAAGCGCGACGAGGTCTCGCCGGGCTCGCTGGTGATCGCCACGATCCAGCGCGACCGCGCGGACACGTACGTGCGCGGGGTCGTCGTCGACGACGGCTCGTTCCGGGTCCTGCTCAACCGGGCGGTTGCGTCGCCGACCAAGGTCGCGTACATCGTGATCGAGAAGCTGGAGCCGTTCCCCGACTGACGATCGCGGCCGTCAGGCCGCGAGGGCCGATGACGCCTCGGGCGGTCCATCATCGACGGGCTCGGCGCGATCCAGGTCGAGGCCGCGGAGCGAGGGCACCGCGAGCGCCACGAGGCCGACGACACCGAGCGTGAGCACGCCGCCCCCGACGACGCTCGGGACGGTTCCAAACGCGTGCGCGGCGAATCCGCTCTCGAACGCACCGAGCTCGTTCGATGCGCCGATGAAGATCCAGTTCACCGAGGCGACGCGGCCCCGGATCCGCTCCGGTGACAGCACGCGCAGGATCGTCTGGCGGATCACCATGCTGAGCCCGTCCGTGACCCCGCTCACGAACAGGGCGAGCACGGACAGCGCGAACGTCGTCGACAGGCCGAACACGATCATGCTCGCGCCGAACCCGGCGACGCAGATGAGCAGCGTCCGACCCGCGTGGCGGCTGGGCGGCCGGCGCGTCGCGATGAGCATCACGCCCAGTGCCCCGATGGACGGCGCGGTCCGCATGATCCCGAGGCCGATCGGGCCGACGTGCAGGACGTCGGTCGCGAACACCGGCAGCAGCGCGATCGCGCCGCCGAAGAACACGGCGAACAGGTCGAGGGCCATCGAGCCGAGCAGGGCAGGCGTCCGGCGCACGTAGCGGATCCCGTCGAGCAGGCTTTGCAGGCGCGGCTCGCCGGCGACGATCTCGGGCATCGGCCGGCGCGGGATCAGGGCCAGGCAGACCGTCGAGATCGCGAGCAGGACCGCCATGGCCGCATAGGTGCCCGCGATTCCGATGACGACCAGCGCGATGCCGCCCGTGAGCGGCCCGAGAATGCCGCCGGCCTGGCTGACGCTGCTCGTGTACGACACGCCCTGGACCGCCTGCACGCGCGGGATGACCTGGGCCTCGAAGGCGGTCAACGCCGGTCGCTCGAAGCCGCTCCCGATGCCCGTCACGAACACCACCGCGAGGATCGGAAGGATCCCCGAGGCGCCGTCGGCGGCCAGCAGTCCGAGCGCCGCCGCACAGCCGGTCACGAGGGCGCTCGTGATGACGATGATCCGGCGCCGGTCGTGCCGGTCCGCGACATAACCGCCGAACAGCACCAACGACAGCGCCGGAATGGCCTCGACGAGCCCGAGCCAACCGAGCGCGAGCGGGTCGCCGGTCATGGCGTAGACCTGGAACCCGACGACGGTCACGAGCGCGCTCATCGCCAGGCTGTTGGTGAACCGCGCACCGAGCAGCGCCCGGAAGTCGCGCTGCTTCATGAGCGGCGGGATCTCCACCGGGGCGGCGGCGAGGCCGGGCGGCGGCTGGTCGGGGTGACTGGTCGCGCTGGTCGTGTCCAAGGAGCTCCGAGGATAGCCCCGGCCGACCCGCGTGCACCCATCGGTCGTCCCATCGCACCGGCGCCATGAATCGCCTCACGGATGCCCCGCCCGTCGCAGCAGGGCGGTCGCGGCGAAACGGGTGGCACCACGCATGCACCGTCCGTCGCGCGCATGCAACCGGACGACCGGCCGATGCACAAGTTCTGGTGGCCGGCGGCCCGTGAGGCCGGGCCGCCGGCGCACGATCAGACGCTCGGCGTGGCCGTGTCGTCCGGTGTGGTCGGCGTGGTCGGCGACGCGCCGGAGCCACCCGAGCCGGCGGAGTCATCGCCCATGTTCGGGCAGTCCTTGCCCGCGTGGCTCGGACGGCCCGACGGGGCCGTCGTCCCGCCGTTCGACGGGGCGCCGGTGCCCCCGTCCGAGGGCTGGGTGGGGGTCGTAGGGGTCGTGGACGGCGCCGGGCTGGCCGACGGATCCGCGGCCAGGGCGACCGCGGTGCCGCCGAGGGCGAACAGGCCCACGGTCAGCAGGACGGATGCGATGGCGCGACGGCCGCCGTTCAGGCGGGACGGCCCCGCGTCGGGCGCCGCTGGCTGGGTGGTCGGTTGCGTGAACTCGGTCATCGAGTGCTCCGTGACGAGGAGTGCGAACGGGATAGCTGAACGCGTCGATCGATAGGCGGCCCTCTGACGGGTTGGACTGCTCGATCGTCGTCAGCCGCAGGTGAGAGCCCGCTGAGGACCGGGCGTGGCTCGGGAACTTCGCAGCCGGCTCCCAGCCAACTGCCAGCCGCGAACACGGATGTTCCCGGGCGCCGTGAGCCGCCATACTGGACACCCTCGGGAGGATCGAGCTACGGAGGAGCGGGGATGATTCGGAATCTCTTGTCAGGCATCGCCAGTGGCCTGCTGGTGTGGGCGTACCTGCTGATCTGGGACGCGACCGACTTCACGACCCCATTCACGGCCTATTTCTTTGCCGGCGTCGTCGCGGCGCTTGGCGGATGGATCTGGCCGGTCGTCATCGGCTGGTTCCTGGTCCGTCGTCACAGGAGCAAGCAGGACGAGCAGATCCAGAAGGAAGTCGACCGCCAGATCGCCGAGAAGAGCGGCCAGTAGCGCTCGCAGCGGCACGCCATTGGGGCCACCCGACGGGGGTCCGCCGGCCCGACTGGGGTGAGGGCGGCCCGGTGATGTGGGGAGGCTCGTGCTCCCACGCACCGGAGGCGCCGTTGACCGCCCGTCTGTTGATCCCCACACCCCTGCGACTGATCGCCATCCTGCTCACGCTGGTGGTCGTCGCGACGCTCGAAGCGTCCCTCGCCGGTCCCGCCCTCGGCGCAACACAGCCCCTGTCGCGGGGCAAGCTCGTGGAGACCTCGGGCTGCACCGAGATCCTGATCTCGGCCAACGTCATCAAGTAGGACGTGCCTAGCGCCGGCCGTTGCGTCGCCGCGCGCGGTACCAGGCGAGATACTCGATGAGCTCCTCCCGCTCGTCGTCGCTCAGGTCGGCGAACAGCGCCGCGCTGACGGCGCGCGCATCGCCCGGCTCTGCGTCCCCCGGCACGCGGTAGCCACACAGCCGCATGAGCTCTGCATACGGGAGTCCGAGGGCCTCGCTCAGCTGGTGGAGGACGTGCGGCGACGGGCGCTTGACGGCATCGCTCTCGAGCTTGCTGAGGTACGCGGGCGAAATGCCCGCGGCGCGAGCCGCGTCCACGCCGGACAGCTCACGCACGTCGCGTGCCTGCTTCAGCACGGATCCGATCGACTGCGCCACGGCCTGCATTCTCCTACAGTAGCGTCGTGCCACTACAGTTGACAATATCACTTGCGCGTGGTTCACTGCCATCCCTAGCGCAAGGTCGTTTTCGATGCCGCTGCCGCTGTTGATCATCGCCGTCGCCGCCATGACGGGCCTCGGCGTCCTGCGAGTGGTCCGCGTCCACCTTGACCGGACACCGCTCCCCGAGGGCCGAGCGCGGACCCTGTTCAAGATCGCCTTCCTCGTCGTCCCGCCGGTCGTCCTGGGCGTTCCCGCCGGTGCCCCGCTCGGTGGCCTCGCGTGGGTCCCGCTCTACGCCGTGATCCTCGGCGGGCTGCTGGTGCTGGTGACCATCGCCGCCGCGATCGTCGAGCGCGTCGCAAAGGGCCGGACGCGGCAGGTGCTGATGCTCGCGCTGGTCGGCAGCGAGGGCGATCCGGAGGACCTCCCGTTCGACCCGCCGGTGACGGCGAGGCTCGCCGAGAGCATGGCGATCGTCGACCGGGCGAACGCCCAGTTTCCGCGCGGGCTGGCGTTCCCGAGCCAGGTCGATCGGGCTGACTTCCGGTCGGCTTGGGGCACGCTCGACGATGCGACTCGTGTCCTCGAGGGCCACATCGTCGAGGACCGAAGACTCGGCCTGGGGACGGCGGCTGCCGCGTCGGTGACCGCCGCTGACGCCCGTGGTCGCCTCGACACCCTCGTGAGCATTGCCCTCCGCCGCGGCCTCGCGGCCCCGGCCTGATCCAGATGGCTGAACTGACGCCACACCCCGTCGCGCAGATGGCGCGGCGGATCCCCGCGGCCGCTCGTGCGACGCGGACCGGGGCGCAGAGCACGACCAGCGCCCTGCAGCGACTCCCCGACTCGTCGCTGCGCTGGCTGGCTGCTGCCTCGATCGGGCTCGCTGCCGGACTGCAGATCTCCGGCGCGCCACGGTTGACGCGATGGGTGGGCATGGCTCCCGCGCTCGTCATCGGTGCGGCCCTGGCGCTACGCCCACCGGAACCGGTCGCGACCGCGGCCGTCCTGGAGCTGGTTCCGGCCCATGCACCGGGCGAGGTGCGGTCGTCGTGACCCCACTGCAGAACCAGGCGATCACGACCTTGCCCAACGTCATCCGGGATCAGACCATGCCGAACACCCTTGGCGGCGTGAGCGATCCGAGTCCATTCCTGCCACGGCGCGCGCCGTCCGTCGCGTCAGCGGTTGTCGCGGCCGGGCTCGTGGCGACGGTCATCGCGGCCGTGCTGGCGATTGGAGGTCGCTTCGCGTAATCGACGCGGCGACGTCAGCCGCCCTTGAGCCTGCGCCAGCCACCGGCCCGGTTGTTGGCGATGATCTGGCGGAACATCGCGCTCAACGCTGGTTCGTTGATCGCCTCGCCACGGCGGAAGGCCACCGTGCGGGCCGTCGTGTTGTCGTGGCCCGCCGTGACGATGCCCTCGGGATCGGGGACGATCCCGCCGTCGTAGAGAAACACATTGACGTGGTCCTTGGCGGCCAGCAGCGCGCAGATGTTTCCGTTGAGGACGAAGTACGGCTGCACGGTCCGCTTGATCGTCTCCGCCACCTCGGGGTCCGCGTCGTGGACGAGGTCCCGGACCCGGTGGCAGATCTCCTGCTGCCAGTCGGGCAGGGCGTCGATGTAGGCGTCGACCCTGGGGTCCCGGACGTAGGCCATGGCAGCCGCCTCCTCCCTGCCAGCGTAGTCCACGCGCTCGAACGGCCACGCCTCGACGAGCCAGGACCGGACGGCGTGGTAGAGGACCGGATCGAGGTGGGCGAGGTCCGCGCGCACCCACGAACGGCACTGGGCGTCGAACCCGGCGGCCTCCGCCGGATAGATGTACACGCAGCCGATGACGACGTCGGCGTCGGGCTCGAGCACGGTGTAGGTGAACCCGCGGCGGGCCGCGAAGTCGTCGGCATGCCGAACGAGGTCGCCGAAGTTCTCCGCCCGCGTCATCGGATGAGGCCAGCCAAGCCCCTCGAATCCCGGTGTGCGCCGGATGTGGTCGACGCCGGCGGTCCAGGCCGCGTAGTCGGACTCGTTGTGTTCCGGGCCTAGCGGGCAGAGGCGGAAGTCCGCCGCATCGAGGCCCGTCGGCGGCACGAACTCGTCCGGGACGAAGGGGGCCATGCGGCTAGCAGCCGGCGGCGTCCATCGCTCCCGCGATCGCGCCCTGGTGGCCCAGGAACGCAGGGACCGTCCCGACGTTGGTGTTGTAGGTGTCGACGGCGTCCTGGGTGACCGGGTTCGTCGCGAACAGCACCTTCGCCGCCTCGCCGGCCTTCTCGTAGGCCTCGATCGCCGTCTTCGGGTCGCCGAGGACAGACGACTGCCCGTCGAGCGCATGCAGGTCCTTGAGCGCGGCCAGGAACTCGTCGAGATCGAGGTTGCCGACCGTCCCGGACTTCACGGCCTCGACATTGGCCGGGTCGCGAAGCTGGGCGAGCAGCTGCACTGCGACGATGAGCTTGGTGGCTGCCGCCTTGACCTTGACGCAGTCGACGCTGCCGTTGCCCGCAGGCGCGGCGGTGTCGGCCGGCGCCTCAGCGTTCGTGGCCGCCGGCTTCGTGGTGGACGCGGTTCCGCCGCCGCCGCACGCGGCGACGAGGGCGATCAACAGGATCGGGGTGACGAGCTTGATGCGCATACCCGCATCCTATCGCCGTCGATTTGCCCCGTACCCGGTACGTTCGGGCAATGCGACTCGCGTCAGGGTCGGCTGCGTCGGCGGGCCAGCTGCGCGTAGAAGGCGGTCGTGCCGATCAGGCCGGCGACGAATCCGGCGAGCGCGACGGGACTCCCCATGCCACCCGTCGCGAGGCCGGCGTTGGTCGCCACGAGCCCGGCGCCCCCCAGGAGGGCACTTGCCGCCGCCCGCCTCGACCTCCGGTCCGGCCAGGCAGACAGCCCGACGAGGATGAGCCAGGTGCCGATGAGCGACTGGCCGCTCATGATGGGCATCAGGGACTCCTCGAACGTCATCCGACGGCTGATGAGCAGCGTGGTGAAGACGGTGATGACGGCAACGCCGACGACGTCGCAAGCCGCCCCTAGGCTCAGCGCGCGCGAGGGTGGCTCGCGCCGGGTGAGCTGGACGGCGATCGGCACCGTTGCCCATGCCAGGGCGATCGAGAGGCTGTCGTTGATGGTCCCCCACGGCTCGCCGGCCGCGAAGAACACCCCGAGGGCGATCGCTGCCCCGATGGTCAGGCCGGCGGCCGCCCCGGAAGCACGCCGACCAGCGACGTCGAGATCAAGCCCGCAGCAAGAACTCGCATCCGCGAGCGAAACGGTGGTCACGGTGTCCTCCTGTCGGCGATGGGACGGTGCATCAGAACGGCTTGACTTCCATCAGCCAGGTGATCACGACGATGCCCGCGATCGCGATCGAGCCCCCGATCGTCGGGCGAGGGTCCGACAGCAGCCGCTCCAGTGCGGCGTCATCGACGGGCCTTGGGACCACGCCGGCCTTCGTGTCGGCCTGGCTCGGCATCCCCAGGCCCCGGCGCACGCCGCCCATGGGGATCGACAGGAGCGGGGTCATGAGCGCCACGATCACGATCAACACGCCGATCGACGCCCACAGCCACCACTGACCGTTGAACCACCAGCCAGCGGCGATCCCGACCAGGATCCCGCTGACGATCAGCAGCAGGCCGGCGAGCATCATCGGGGTGATGAAGGCGGCGGACAGGTCGAGGAGCGACGCGAGCTTGGTCCGGTCGCGCTCGCGGCGGACGCGCCACCAGACGCCCATCGAGACGCCGTGCACGGCCAGGAAGGCGAAGGCACTCAGGACGTGGAGCACCAGCAGCCACGGATACAGGCCAGCCCAGGTCATCGGACGGTCTCCTCAGTGCACCGAGATCGCGCCGACCATGCCGGCGTCCTGATGGCCCGGCACGGCGCAGTAGAACGGGAGCTGTCCCGCCCCCACGGGCTTGACGGCCACGAAGGTCGTCGAATCCGCCGGGAGCGGGACGTGGATCCCGAGCGCGTCGACGTCGAACGAGTGCGCGAACCCGTCCTTGTTGGTGACGAAGACGCCGAGCACGTCGCCTGACCTTGCCTCGAGCCCGGTCTCGAGGAACTTCGTGTCCCGCGCCGTCAGGGCGACGGTGGTCGCCGGCGGCTGATCGAGGGCAACCCCGACGGGCGCCGCCGACGCGGCGACGACGGAGGTCACGCAGGCACCGGCGACCAGGCCGGCCAGGCCGGCGGCGACGAAGCCGGCGCGGCCCCGCTGCTCCCACAGCGGACGCTGACGGCGAACCTCGAGCCAGGCCGTCAGACTTCCGACCACCACCAGCGCCCCGGCGACCAGGACCACCAGCGTGGTGACGAAGGTCAGGGCGTCGGCCGGATGCGCCAGCGCGTACGGACCGTAGAAGCCGTTGAACAGCAGCACGAGAAGGCCCAGCGCGCTCGACACGAGCCAGAACCACGGTCGAGTTCGCGCGCCGGACCACGCGACGGAGGCGAGACCCACACACCCGAACAGGACGATGAACCCGGCGATCACCGCGAGGAAGTCCGCGGCGAACGGCTGGGTCGCATAGACCACGAAGACCGCGATGATGGCCGCGTACGAGAATCCAACCAGACGCATTGCGAACGTACGCACGTGCCGCCTCCACGTCCTCGCCCCGCCGAGTTGGCACCGGCGATCCAGGCGAGGTCAGTGGCGGGATGCTATATTGGTTGCATCATCAAGTCAATAGAGTTGAGGTCCCCGCTTGCCCAGGAAGTACGACCTCGGAAGACGCGCGGAACAGCAGGCCGACACACGGCGCCGGATCATCGACGCGGCCATGGAGCTGTACCAGGAGCAGGGCGCCTCGGGGACGACGATGCTCGACGTGGCCCGGCGTGCCGACGTCGCCCCGGGAACGGTCGCCAACCACTTCGGCTCCGCCGCTGCGCTCGCGGCCGTCGTCACGGACCAGGTCCTGAGCGACCTGCACGTGCCGACGCCCGACCTGTTCGACGGTGTCGAGGACCTGTCCGACCGGATCGAGGTGCTCGTCCGGGAGCTGGCCGCCTTCATGGACCGCAGTGAGACCTGGTGGAAGGTCACCCAGCGCGAGCCGGCCGGCGCCCAGGTCTGGGCCGACGCCCAGGCGCGGTACTACGCGGAGCTCGATACCCTCGTCCGGGCGGCGCTCGGACCGCTTGCCGCCGATGCCGACGCGGTCGCGGTGGTGACTACGATCCTGGGCACCTGGGTGATCGGCGCGATCCAGGCGACGGGCCGGAGCGCCGAGACGGCCGTCGCGCTCGTGTCCGACCTGCTGTCGACCTGGCTCGCGACGCGAACGACGTAGGCGACGGTCAGGCGCGCCCGACGTCCACGACGGGGTTGCGCAGCAGGCCGATGCCCTCGATCGAGATCGACACCTCGTCCCCCGCGGTCAGGCTGAATGACTCCGGGGGCACGATCCCGGTACCGGTCATCAGGAAGCAGCCCACCTCGAACGCCATCGCCCGGCCCAGCCAGTCGACGAGGTCCTCGAGCCGGCGGTGGATCGCCGCCGTCGACGTCTCGCCCTCGAACGCGACGGCGCCCCCGCGCTCGACCGACAGCCGGATCTCGGCCGGCAGGGCAACGTCCGCCCAGGCGACGATGCACGGGCCAAGCGCGCACGACCGCTCGTACACCTTGGCCTGGGGCAGGTAGAGCGGGTTCTCGCCCTCGATGCTGCGCGACGAGACGTCGTTCCCGGCGGTGAGCCCGACGGGCTTCATGCCGGCGTCCACGACGATCACGAGCTCGGGCTCCGGGGCGTTCCAGGCGGAGTCGCGGCGCACGCCAATGCCGTCACCCGGGCCGACGACGCGGTCCCCGGTCGACTTGAAGAACAGCTCGGGCCGCTCGGCGTCGTACACCAGCGAGTAGACGTCGGCCGCCGAGACGGACTCGGCCTCACGCCCGACGCGCGACCGCTCGTAGGTCACGCCCGACGCCCACACCGGCTGGCTCTCGATCGGTGCGAGGACGGTGGCGCCGGCCGGCACGGGACCGGCCCGATCCGCGGCGGCGACGCGGTCCCACAGGTCGCCGTTGCCGGCGGCGAGCAGCGCGTCGAGCGACACTGTCGAGGCAAGGAGCGTCGCCGGGCCGCCGTCAGGCGAGCCGGACGCGAGGCGCACGGTCCCGTCGGCCAGGCGGAGCCGGAACAGCGCTCGGGCGGTCATGGGGCCAGCATAGTCAGGCGCTCAGTCCGGGGTGACCCCCACGCGCTCGGCGCGCGCTCCAGCCCCAGGTCACGACCGATGGCACTGGGCACACCCGGCGCGCGTACGCAGACTTTGATCCGATGGACCTTGTGCACGTGCTCGCCGTCTGGCTGCACACGCTCGCCCTGGTGATCGTCCTGGGCTACTACGGGATCCTCGGCCGGGTGGTCCTGCCCGCCCTGGAGCGATCCCTCGAACGTCCGACGCAGGTGTCGACGCTGATGGCCATCGAGCGGCGAGCGCTGCCGTTCATCGTCCTTTCGATGGCCCTGTTCGCCATGACGGGCGTGTACCTCCTCGTGATCGACCCGGCCTATGCGGGCCTGGGCAACGTCCTCGCCTCGACGTGGACGACGCTCATGCTCATCAAGCACGTGCTCGTGATCGTTGTGGTCGGGCTCGCCATCTACGTCGATCGGTGCATCCGCCACGCCGACGTTGCGCCGGGCGACGACGCTCGCCACGCCGCCCTTCGCCGCGTCGCGCTGAGCGCCGAGGCCGCGACGGGCATCGGTGCGCTGACGATCCTGCTTACGGCGGCCGCCCAGGTCATCGCCTGAGCGGCTGGTCCGCACGAATCACGGGCGACCCGTTCGTCCGCGCAGCGTTCCGACGGCTCTACGCGGGCGAGGACGATCCTCAGCGAACGGGCAGGATCAGCAGCCAGCCCGGTTCGATGCCCAGGTCGTAGTCCGGCCGGTAGCGCAGCACGAACTGCCGCGCCAGCGTCTTGCGCGATACGAGCGTGTTGGGTGCCGGGCTCCGCCCCCAGCGCGACCCGTGCGGGTAGAGCGGATCCATCACGCGGATCCGGGTCACCCTCGCGTTGTCGTCCTTTCGCGGGTTCCCGTCCGACTCGAAGCCGGTCATCACCCACGCGTGGCGACCCGCCCACATCACGAGGCCGACGGGCCGGCGGGTCACGGCGATGGCACGGGCCGCCGCCGTGAGGGCGGCGTCGAACGTCGGCAGGCTGACGAAGCGATACGGGCCGAGGCCCATGTCGTTGAGCGCTGCGGTCCAGCCGATGGGGTTCACGCCGCCGTATGGGCTGTTCAGCGTGCGCTCCCGGGCCATCCGCCACAGGCGGCCCTGTGAGCGCCTCGTCTCGTTGCGGTCACCGGTGATGATCGAACGCGTCATCTGCAGGCTGGCACCGACACACCATTCGAACGTGTACTGGGGCACGAAGTCTGCCGTCTGCGCCAGGTTCACAGACATTGCAGCCGACGGCTTGATGCCCCCGGTGTCGTGCCCGACCACGGGCTCCGGGGTAGCGCTGGGCTCCGGGGTTGCACCTGGCTGCGGCGATGCCGGAGCCTCGCTGGTTGCCGGGGGCTCGGTCGCGGGTGCCGGTTCAGCGGTCAGCCGGGCCGTCGGGGCATCGAGCGGGGTCGCGACGGGCGTCGCGGGCACGTCGGTCACGACAGCGAGCCGGGGCGGCTCGACGGCATCCGCCGGAGCGCATCCGGCCAGCGCCACGAGCACGAGGAGGATTGCGGGGACGCGCCGGGACATGGTCCGGGCAGTATGCCCCGAGGTCTCGGATCACGCTCCCGGTCCGATCGGCTGTCGCGGGGATGGCCGCCCGTGGCACCGTAGATCCGTGCCAGCGTCGCGGACCCGAACCACAACCCCGCCTGAGACCGCGCTCTACGGACCGGTCAAGGCGTTGCTCGAGGGGCAGGGCTACGTCGTCAAGGGCGAGATCACCGGGTGCGACGTGGTCGCCGTCCGCGGCGACGAGCCGCCGGTGATCGTCGAGCTCAAGCGGACGTTCGGTCTCGACGTTGTCCTCCAGGGCATCGACCGGCTCGCCCTGACCGACGCCGTCTACGTCGCGGTCGGTGCATGGCCGCGCCGGCCCGCCGACGCACGGCGGCTGTGTCGCCGCCTCGGCCTGGGGCTCATCGTGGTCGTCGGCGGGCGCGCGGACGTGGTCCTCGATCCCGTCCCCTACCAGCCACGCAGGAACCGACGCCGAACGGCCCGGTTGCTCGACGAGCATCGCCGGCGGGTCGGTGATCCGACCAGCGGTGGCTCCGTGCGGCGCCCGATCATGACCGCCTACCGGCAGGAGGCCCTGCGCTGCCTCGAGCGGCTCGAGGCGGGCCCGGCGACCCTGCGGGCGATCCGTGCGGGAGGCGACGTGCCGCACGCGGGTCCGATCATGCAGTCGAACGTGTACGGCTGGTTCGAGCGCGTCGAGCGCGGCGTGTATGCGCTTTCGCCGCGTGGGCGGCAGGCCCTCGCGGACGACCGGCCGACGGGAGGGACGCCTATCGGCGGCCCTGTGTCCCCGCGCTCAACCCCCCGATGAAGCTTCTGCGCAGAAGCAGGAACAGGACGAGGGGCGGGACGATCGCGATCGCCATGCCCGCGAACGTGAGCCCCTGGTCGGTAGCGTAGAACGTCGAGAACCGGGTCAGCGCGAGCTGGACGGTGAACGTGTCCGGCCGCTGGAGCAGCACGAGGGCACCGCTGAAGTCGTTCCACGCGAACACCGCGACGATGACCGCGACGGCGACGATCCCCGGTCGTGCGAGCGGGACCACGATCCGGAGGAGGACGCTGACCCGGCCGGCGCCATCGACCCTCGCCGCATCGATCACCTCCTGCGGGATCGTGCGGAAGTAGCCGGCCAGGATCACGGTCGCGAACGAGACGCTGGCGACGACGTTCGTCATCGCCAGGCCGGGGAGGCTGTTGATCAGGCCCAACGCCCGGTACATCGAGAACAACGGGACGATGAGCACCTCCATCGGGACGATCAGCGGCGCCAGGACGACCAGGAACAGCACGGCCCGGCCGGGCGGTCGAAGCCGGGTGAGCGCATACGCCCCGCTGACGGCAAGCACGAGCACGACGGCCACGGTCAGCGCGGTCACGATCGCGGAGTTCGCCATCGCGAGCCCGAGCTGTCCCCGGTTCCATGCGTCGGGAATGTTCCCGAGCTGGGGCGGCCACGGCACATCCCACGGGGCGCGGTAGATATCGGCGCTCGACTTGAGCGCGTTGGTCAGTGTCCAGACCACCGGGTACAGCCAGACGATGGCGAGCACGCTCAGGGCCACCGTCGACCATCGAACGCGCGGCAGCCTCGTCACGTGCTCACAGCCTCGGCCCGCCGATTGAGGATCCGGTACTCGACGACGGCCAGCAGGAGGATCAGGACGAGAAGGACCATCGCCATCGCCTGCGCATAGCCCACCTCGAGGAACCGGAAGGCGGTCTCGTAGACGTCGGTGGCGACGGTCGCGGTGGCGTGCGACGGCCCGCCCGCGGTCATGATCCACACCATGTCGAAGATGCGCAGGGTCCCGAGGGTGGTCAGCAGGACGAGGGTGAACGTCTGCGGCCACAGCAGCGGCCAGGTGACCCGCCGGAGCCGATGGAACCTGCCGGCGCCCTCGAGGATCGCGTACTCGTCGTACTCGCGCGGCAGCGCCTGGATGGCCGCCAGGTACACGACCATGCTGAAGCCGGCGAACCGCCACAGGAAGGCGGCCATGATCGCCCACAGCGCGACGTCGACGTCCGCGAGTGGCGCGAACGTCTGGGTGTCGAGCCCGAGGGCCGCGCCGACCGTCGGGACGATCCCGAAGTACGGCGCGAACAGGAACTTCCACACCGCGCCGACCGCGACGGGGGCGAGCACGAACGGCGCGAAGAACACGAGGACGAACAGCGCCCGCCCGCGACGTACCCCGCCGACGAGGATGGCCAGCAGCAGCCCGAGCCCGGTCTGGAGCACGACGGCCACGCCGGTGAACAGGAGC
The DNA here is from genome assembly GCA_036520795.1 of Candidatus Limnocylindrales bacterium. GTDB lineage: Bacteria > Chloroflexota > Limnocylindria > Limnocylindrales > CSP1-4 > CAIXZV01. The sequence goes on along the minus strand of DATDJA010000378.1, from coordinate 9,899 downwards.
GTGTTCAGCACGCTCCGATGGAACACCGCGTCGCCCAGGATCGCCCGCGCGTAGTGCTCGAGCCCCACGAAGGCCGTGAGGTCGAAGCCGTGGGTGTCGTGCACGCTGAGCACGAGACCGTAGATGAGCGGGTAGACGAGGAACACGGCCAGGATCGCCAGGGTCGGCACGAGGAACAGCAGGTCGATGGCGCCTTCGCGCCGTCCGCGCCTGCTCACCACCAGCCCGTGACGATCACTCGTGGCGCGTTCCGCCGCCGTCGCATGCGAATTGGACCCAGATCACCCACGTGCCGGTTCTGACACGCCGAACGATACGTGACAATGTGGTCCGGAAACGAAGCATGAGCGGCGCCGAGCTCGTGACTGGTCAACGAGGAGCCGCTTGATCGAACCGACCCACCCGACACCCGACGGCCCTTGGGACCGCCCGCGCCATCGCCGCGAGATCCTGAAGCTGGGTGCCGTCCTCGCCGCGGGCGCGGCGGCGGCCCCCCTGGTGGCCGCGTGCGCGATGTCCGCCACCGGCTCGCCACGATCCCCAGGTGGCACCGGCGCCGGGCTGTCCGGGCCGATCACCGTGGTCACCGGTGCCGGCGGCGATCCGACCGTGCGGCCGGCCCTGCAGCGGGTCTACGACGGTTTCAAGGCACGGAACCCCGCGATCGAGTGGGACATCCGGGCGATCCCGGGCGGCGGGCCCGAGTGGGATCGGCTCGCTCGCGCATTGGTGGCGTCGGGCGAGCCGGTCGGGCTCGTGATTATCGATGGTCAGCAGGTCCGGGGCTGGCTGCGGGACGGGCTGCTCGCCGACCTGGGCGCGGATCCGGGTGTTGCCGCCGTCCTGGCCCGGGTGCCTGATCAATACCACCACCTCAGCGGTCCCGGGGAGACCACGACGCGCGCCTTCCCGCTGGCCCTCACGGGAGGCGTCCACACCACGGGCATCTACTACAACAAGGCGCTGCTCGACGCCGCCTCGCTCGGACCGCCGACATCGATCGCGGACCTCAAGGCGATGGTCAAGCCCCTGGCCGCGCTCGGGGCCGCGCCGCTGGTCCACTGCTCGGGTGACGTGTTCTTCAACCAGATCCTGATGACCTGGGTCCTGCCGATGATCGCGGAGCGGACGCGCGACCCCCTGGAGTTCGCCGAGAGCACGGTCCGGGGCGACATCGCCTACGACAGCCCCGAGTGGCTGGAGGCCTTCGAGACGATCGCCGACCTGCGCTCGTCCGGCGTCCTGCTCGAGGGATCTGGCGCGACGGACTACGCGGCGATGCAGCAGCTCCTGCTGCAGGGGAAGGCCGCGATGACGTTCAACGGGTCGTGGCTGCTGCCGCAGCTGCTGGCCGGTTCGCCGTCCGTGCCGTTCGACCTGCACGTCGTGGCGCCGCCCCTCGTCGACGGCGCGGCGAGGCCCCGCCCGATCCTCTCCTGGGCCGGCGTCGCCCTGCCGGCCTCGACCGCTGCGAGCCGCGACAGCGTGTATGCGTTCCTCGACTACGCGAGCCAGCCGGCCGTCGATCGGACGATCGTCGAGGGCCTGCAGGTGTACTCGCCGATCGCCGCCTCGAACGACGCGATCACCAACGCGGTCGCACAGGAGTTCCTGCCGCTGTTCGAGGACGCCATCACGCCGCTTGACTGGCTGTGGGAGCCGGAGATCACCGCCGAGATCGACAGCCAGGTCCAGGGCCTCGTGAAGGGACAGGGCGATCCTCGGTCCGCAGCCCAGGCCGTGGAAGCCGTGGCCAGGGAGCTGCACGCCTCCGGCCGAAGCTACTACCCCTGAGGCCCGCGGGTACAGTGACCGGGCGATGCCCAGTGGCCTGCTCCAGACGAAGCTCTACGCGCCTCGGCCGCGAGGCGGCCTGGTCCCTCGTCCCCGGCTGACGGCGCGGCTGGATCGAGGGATCGCGACGAGGCTCACCCTCGTGTCCGCGCCGGCGGGCTTCGGCAAGACCACCGCGCTGGCTGAGTGGCTGGCGTCGGCCCCGGACCACCGGTTGCGCACAGCGTGGCTCTCGCTCGACGCGGGCGACAACCATCCCGCGTCCTTCTGGGCCCACGTGATCGCGGCGCTCCAGGGCGTTGCGCCCGGGATCGGCGCCGGGGTGCTCGGGGCGCTCGACTCGTCCGAACCCTCGACTGAGATCGTCGTGGCGCCGCTGCTCAACGAGCTCAGCGTCGTCACGGACGACATCGTGCTGGTGCTGGACGACTTCCACGTGGTCGAATCGCCGCAGGTCCTGGGCGGCATCGAGTTCCTGCTCGATCACCTGCCGGCGAACGTGCACCTCGTGATCGCCACGCGGGCCGACCCGCCGCTGCCGCTGGCGCGCCTGCGCGTGCGCGGCGACCTCGTCGAGGTCCGGGCCGCCGACCTGCGGTTCTCCCACGGCGAGGCCACCGCCTATCTCACGGATGTCATGGGCCTCGCCCTGACCGCATCGGACGCGGCGGCCCTGGAGGCCCGGACCGAAGGCTGGATCGCGGCGATCCAGCTGGCGGGCCTGTCCATGCAGGGACGGGACGATGTCTCGGGCTTCATCGCGGGCTTCGCCGGCGATGACCGGTATGTCGTCGACTACCTGATGGAGGAGGTTCTGCGGCGTCAGCCCGAGGGCGTCCGAGGCTTCCTCCTCGAGACATCGATCCTGGCGCGCATGACCGGACCGCTGGTCGACGCCGTCACCGGCCAGCGAGGAGGCAACGCCACGCTGGAGGCGCTCGACCGGGGGAACCTGTTCCTCGTCCCGCTCGACGACCGGCGGCAGTGGTATCGCTACCACCACCTGTTCGGGGACGTCCTCAAGGCCCGCCTCCTGGACGAGCGGACCGCCGACGTGTCCGACCTCCATCGGCGCGCAAGCGACTGGTACGAGCTGAACGGCGAGCGCCCCGAGGCCATCCGCCACGCAATGGCCGGTGGCGACCTGGCCCGAGCGGCCGACCTTGTCGAGCTCGCCATGCCGGGGATGCGCCAGCGTCGCGAGGAGGACGAGCTGCGCCGGTGGCTCGACGCGCTGCCGAACGACCTCATCATGGAGCGACCCGTGCTCAGCACCGGGTACGTCGGCGTCCTGCTGGCGACCGGCGAGCTCGACGGCGTCGAGGAGTTCCTGCAGTCGGTCGAGCGGTGGCTTGCCGCGACCCCCGAGGCGGGCGAGCGGCCGTCCGGGATGATCATCGTGGACGAGGCGATGGTCCCTCGCGTCCCGGCGGGGATCGCGATGTACCGGGCCGCCCAGGCGCGGATGCTCGGCGACGTGCCCGGCACCATGGCCCACGCGCGCCGCGCCCTCGACCTCGTCGCGGAGGACGACCATCTCGGCCGCGGCGGCGCGCGTGCGCTGCTGGGACTCGCCTACTGGACGAGCGGGGATCTCGATTCGGCCTATCGCTGGTTCGCGGACGGTGTCGAGAACCTCGAGCAGGGCGGGCACCTGCCCGACGTGGTCGGGGGCGCGATCACGCTCACCGACATCCGGTTGACCCAGGGCCGGCTGACCGAGGCGCTGACCCTGTTCGAGCGCGGCCTGGCCATGGCGACGCGGCCCGGCGAGCCCGTCCTGCGCGGCGCGGCCGACATGCATGTGGGCATCAGTCGGATCCTCCGAGAGCGGAACGATCTCGGTGGCGCCAGGCAGCACCTCAGGCAGGCCGAGGAGCTGGGCGAGGCAAACGGCCTGCCGCAGAACCGCCATCGGTGGCGCATCTCCATGGCCCAGGTCCGGCAGGCCGAGGGCGACCTGGACGGGGCGCTCGAGCTCCTCGCCGAGGCCGAGCGCCTCTATGTCGGCGACTTCTCCCCGAACGCCCGCCCGATCGCCGCGATGAAGGCGCGGGTCTGGATCGGCCAGGGGCGGCTGGGCGAGGCCATGGGCTGGGCGCGCGAGCACGGAATCTCGGCCAGCGACGACCTGACCTACCTGCGCGAGTTCGAGCACATCACGCTGGCCAGGCTGCTCCTCGCCCAGGGAACACGCGACCGCACCGGGACGGCGCTCGACGAGGCGAACGGGCTCCTGGTGCGCCTGCTCGCCGCGGCGGAGGCCGGAGGACGGACCGGCACCGCGATCGAGATCCTCGTCGTCCTCGCGCTGGTCCGCGAAGCACGCGGCGACGGGGCGGACGCAATGGCCGCGCTCGAGCGCGCCCTGGCGCTCGCCGAGCCGGAAGGCTACGTCCGCGTCTTCGTCGACGAGGGGCCGCCGCTCGGGGCCTTGCTCAGGCTGCTGGCGAAGGACCGGAGCGCTTCGAGCTACGTTCGCCAGCTGCTGGCCGCCACCGTGACGACCGCGCGGGAGACCTCGAGCGACCAACCGCTGATCGAGCCGCTCAGCGAACGCGAGCTCGACGTCCTGCGGCTCCTGGAGAGCGATCTCGACGGTCCGGACATCGCTCGCGAGCTCAGCGTGTCCCTGCCCACCGTGCGGACGCACACCAGGAACATCTACGCCAAGCTCGGTGTCACTAGCCGGCGCGCCGCGGTCCGCCGCGCCGCCGAGCTCGGCCTGCTCGCGCGTGCCCCGGAGGGCCGGCCAGCCTCGTAGTCCTCCGTCGCGGCTGCCACGAAAGATTCATCACGTCACTCATCGCGTGTGGTGATGCGCGCTCATCACATCCGCTCCGACGCTGCGGCTGGGTCGATCAGGTCGGGTTCACCGCCCGTCGGCCCAGTCGGGAACACGCAAGAGGAGCGGAATGAACGAACACCGCACGTCTCGAGGCGATCGTGATGGAGCCGGGCACTACCAGATCCGGCTCACCGGGCACCTCGACGCGCGCTGGGCCACCTGGTTCGACGGCCTGTCCGTCACCCATGAGGGCGACGGAACCACCGTCATCAGCGGTCCGGTCGCCGACCAGGCAGCCCTCTACGGACTGCTCCAGCGAGTCCGTGACCTGGGCCTCCCCCTGGTCTCGGTCACCCACGTCGACACCGACTAGCCCACCCAACCACGAACAAGGAGCTACCACATGGCATCCACCACACGGTCCGCCGCGACGAACCGGATCTCGATGAGCTCGATGCGCAAGACGGCGCTCGTCGCCGGCGTCCTGTACCTCCTCACGTTCCTCAGCTCGATCCCGGCCGTCCTCCTCCAGAGCCCGGTCCTGAGCGATCCGACCTTCATCATCAGCGGCATCAGCACGGAACAGGTGCGCCTCGGCGCCCTGCTCGACATCGTCAACAGCCTCACCGCCATCGGGACCGCGGTCGCGCTGTACGCCGTCGTCAAGCGCCAGAACCAGGGCTTCGCCATCGGCTTCGTGAGCTCGCGACTGTTCGAAGCAACCATCCTCATGATCGGCGTCGTGAGCATCCTGTCGATCGTGACCCTGCAGCAGCCGGGCGCCACGGGCGCCGAGGCGGCGCTCCTGGTCACCGTCCAGGACACGCTCGTCACCGTCCGCAACTGGTCCTTCGTCCTCGGAACCGGCGTCCCTGCCCTCAACGCCGTGATGCTCGGCTGGCTGATGTACAAGTCGCGCCTGGTCCCGCGTGCGATCCCGGTGATCGGCCTCATCGGAGCGCCGCTGTTCACCTCCTGGATCATCGGCTACGTCCTCGGCGTCACCGAGTCCGGCACCGCCTGGCACGCGATCGGGGTCGCCCCGATTTTCATCTGGGAGCTGTCGCTCGGCCTGTGGATGACCTTCAAGGGCTTCCGCAAGGACGCGCCGCTCATGGTCGAGGCCGCCGCGGAGGCGACCGAGCTCGACGCCTCGCAGGGTGTCGCCCACCGGTCCTTCGGGGCCGCCACGGAGGGTGGCGCCGCCTGATGGTCCGCTGACGGAACTCCTTCTTCGGGCGCCACCCGGCGCAATCGCCGCCGGGTGGCGCCTCCGTGTGCGCGGCAACGCCGGCACAGGGTCCGCGGCGGTAGATTGCAGTGCGTGAGGACTTCGGCGCGCTCGAGACGACCGGGGATGGGCGCCGTCCCGTACGCGGGTGGGACCACGTTCCGCGTCTGGGCACCCCACGCCGACGCCGTCTTCGTCACCGGCACGTTCGATGACTGGGCTGGCGACCGGATCGCCCTCGGGCGGGACAGTGACGGGACGACCGGGACCTGGTCGACGGACGTCGCGGGCGTCGGGCCCGGCGCCGAGTACCGCTACACGATCCGCACGCCGACGGGCGACCTGTCGCGCATCGACCCGTACGCGCGCCAGGTGACGAATTCCGTGGGGAACGCCGTCGTCTACGATCCGGCCGGGTTCGACTGGGGCGACGACACCTTCGAGACGCCGACGTGGGACGACCTCGTCATCTACGAGCTCCACGTCGGGACGTTCTCCGCGAAGGACGATCGACGAGGCACGTTCGATACCGCCCGCCGGCGGCTCGGCTACCTGAGCGAGCTCGGCGTCTCGGCCGTCCAGGTCATGCCGCCGCTCGAGTTCGCGGGCAACATCTCCTGGGGCTACAACCCGGCCCACCTGTTCGCCATCGAGTCGGGCTACGGCGGGCCCGACGCGTTCAAGCGCTTCGTCCGCGACGCCCACGCGCACGGGATCGGCGTGATCGTCGACGTCGTCTACAACCACTTCGGGCCGTCCGACCTCGACCTGTGGCGGTTCGACGGCTGGTCCGAGGACGACGGGGGCGGCATCTACCTCTACAACGACGAGCGGGCGGTGACGCCCTGGGGGAATACGCGCCCCGACTACGGGCGCGGCGAGGTCCGCACGTTCCTGCGCGACAGCGCCATGACCTGGCTCGAGGAGTTCCACTGCGACGGGCTGCGCTTCGACTCGACCATCAACATCCGGACGGTGAACGGCGATCCGAACGACGACGGTTCGGCGCTCGATGACGGGTGGTCGTTCATGGCCTGGATCAACGACGAGATCCGGGCCCGCCAGCCGTGGAAGATCACGATCGCCGAGGACATGCAGGACGATCCGGCCCTGGTCGCACCGACTGACGAGGGCGGCGCCGGCTTCGGCGCCCAATGGGACGGCGGGTTCGTCCACCGCGTGCGCGGGGCGGTCGTCGCGTCCGAGGACGGGGCGCGCGACATGGACGAGGTCGTCACCGCGATCCTCGGCGAGGGTCGGGGGGCGTCGCTGGCGCGCGTGATCTACACCGAGTCGCACGACGAGGTCGCCAACGGCCGGACGCGTGTCCCGGAGGCGATCGCCCCTGGTGACGCCGACAACTGGTGGGCGAGGAAGCGTGCCGTCCTCGGGTCGGCGCTCGTGCTGACCTCGCCCGGCATCCCGATGCTGTTCCAGGGCCAGGAGCTGCTCGAGGACCGCTGGTTCGACGATCAGGTCGGCCTGGACTGGGCCAAGGCGAGCTCGAACCACGGGGTCCTGCGCTTCCACCGCGACCTCATCGCGCTCCGGCGCGCCGCGGACGGCGCCACGCTGGGCCTGCGGGGCTCGAACGTGGCGATCCTGCAGGCCGACAACGACGCCAAGCTGCTCGCGATGCACCGCTGGATGGACGGGGGGCCGCACGACGACACCGTGGTCATCGCGAACTTCGCCGATCGGACGGTCGAGGACTGGCGGATCGGGCTCCCGGCGCCCGGTCGGTGGGCCGTGCGGCTGAACTCGGATTCTGCTGTCTACGCGCCGGACTTCGGCGGCCACGAGGCGAACGACCTCAACGCGGACGGGCCGCCGCTGGACGGCTGCGCGCAGAGCGGTCTCGTGGCCGTTGGCCCCTACAGCGTGGTGGTCCTGTCGCGCGAGGCGTGAATCGGGCGACCGAGCGCGCAGTATGCTCGGCGCGTCGCCGATGGAGAGACGGCGCATAGGGAGGCGTGGAATGCAACTGCTGATGGCCATTCTGGCCGTGGTGATCGGCCTGGCGTTCTGTTTCGGCGGGTGGAGATTCTTCCTGCTGCTGCTGCCGATTTGGGGCTTCGTCGTGGGCTTCGGGCTGGGCACGGAGATGATGCGCAACCTGTTCGGCGACGGGACCTTTGCCACGATCACCAGCTGGATCGTCGGGTTCGTCATCGCGGTCGTGTTCGCCGTGCTGTCGTACCTCTACTACTACGCAGCCATCGCGATCCTCGCGGGGACGGTCGGGTACGCCCTCGGCGCGAGCGCGTGGGGGATCATCGGGAACGAGCAGGGCGTGATCGCGTTCGTGATCGGGCTCGCGGTCGGCGTGGTGTTCGCGATCGCCGTGCTGGCGTTGAACGTGCCGCGCTACCTCGTCATCGTGCTGACCGGGCTCGGCGGCGCCGCCGTGATCCTCGAGGGGTGGTTCCTCCTCATCGGCAAGATCCCGACGGACAACGTGACCTGGTTCTCGGTCGGGGCCCTGATCAAGGACAGCTGGTTCTACCTCATCGTGTGGGCGCTGATCGCGGCGGCCGGGATCCTCGCGCAGCTGCGGGCCCCGGCGCTTGGCCCGGACACGTACGAGCTCGACAGCACCTCGTACCGCTACAGCTGAGCCTCCGTCGGGGGACTCACCATCGGTGGGTCCCCCGGCCCCGGCCCAGGGGTCAGCCGTTCGTGAACAGACTGGCGTACGCGTTGAGCGCCGGCTGCCCGCCGAGGTGTGCGTAGAGGACGTTCGTGTCCCTGGCGATCTCGCCGCGCGCCACCATGTCGACCATGCCCGCCATGGACTTCCCCTCGTACACGGGGTCCGTGATCATGCCCTCCAGGCGTGCGACAAGGCGCATGGCCTCGAGCGTCGCCTCGTCCGGGATGCCGTACACGCCGGCGTGGTAGCGGTCGTCCAGGATGATCTCGTCCTCGCGCAGGTCGCGTCCGAGGCCGATGGCGGCGGCGGTCCGGCGTGCGATCCGCGCGACCTGGTCGCGGGTCTCGGCAGGCGTCGCTGATCCGTCCACGCCCACGACACGCCGCGGGGTGCCGCCGGCGTCCTCCAGGACGGCGAACCCGGCGATCATCCCGGCCTGCGTCGAGCCCGTGACGGAGCACACGACGATGGTGTCGAAGAAGACGCCCAGCTCCCGCTCCTGCTCGGCAACCTCCAGCGCCCAGCCGGCGAAGCCGTGCCCGCCGAGCGGATGGTCCGAGGCACCGGCGGGGATCGCGTAGGGCTTGCCGCCGGCCGCGATCACATCCGCGAGCGCCTGCTCCCAGCTCGCCTTGAACCCGATCCCGAAGCCGGCCGGGTCGAGACGCACGTCCGCGCCCATCAGGCGGCTCATGAGGATGTTGCCCGTGCGGTCGTAGGTGACGTCGGGCCACTCCACCCAGTGCTCCTGGACGAGGACGCACTTCAGCCCGGCGTGCGCAGCGACGGCGGCGACCTGGCGGGTGTGGTTCGACTGGACCCCGCCGATGGACACGAGCGTGTCGCAGCTCTGGGCCAATGCGTCGGCGAGGAGGTATTCGAGCTTGCGGACCTTGTTGCCACCGAAGGCGAGGCCGCTGTTGCAGTCCTCGCGCTTGGCCCACACCGTCGCCCCGCCAAGATGCTTCGAGAGGCGGTCAAGTCGCTGGATGGGCGACGGGCCAAACAGGAGTGGGGTCCGGGGAAAGTCGGCGAGGGACACGGGCAGGCTCCCGGGGCTGGGCTGTGTGGAGGGGCCTCGCCACGGTAGGGCCTCACAGAGGCCCGCACAAGCACGGATGCCGGCGACGGGGAACCCGCCACCGGCATCAGATCTGGACCCGGTCGGCGGCCGCTACCCGGCGGCCCCGCCGGCGCGGGGCTCGAGCACGACGACCGCCGTCGGTCTCGAACGCAGCGCCGCCCAGGCGTCGTACTGGTCGTTCAGCGCCCGCCACCTCGCCCAGAGCCGCTCGCGCTCCTCGCCCAGCGCTGCGCGAGCGTGGACGGCACGCAGACCATCCCTGAGCTCGACCGTCGTGTCGGGATGTGCCTGGAGGTTCAGCCACCAGGCGGGCTCCTTCTCCCCCCAACCGTTCATGGCCAGCGTGACG